>JBBRUE010000452.1:0-6126 GCA_038248085.1 Myxococcales bacterium
AGCGCGGCGCGCTGTACGACGAGGCGTTGGCGCGGCTGGCGAAGGAAGGCCGGGCGTACCAGTGCTGGTGCAGCCGCGCCGAGGTGGCCCGGGCGGCGTCGGCGCCCCACGTGGGTGAAGAAGGGCCGGTCTACCCGGGCACGTGCCGCGAGGGAGCGAGCCCCCGCGCCGGCCGGCAGCCGTCGTGGCGCTTTCGTGTCGAGCCGGGCGAGGTGCACTTTCACGACGCGCTCCATGGGGACGTGGCGCAGGACGTGGGGCGCGAGGTCGGTGACTTCGTCATTCGCCGGGTGGACGGGGTGGCGAGCTACCAGTTGGCGGTGGTGGTCGACGACGCGCTCAGCGACGTCACCCACGTGCTGCGCGGGGAAGATCTCCTCTCGTCCACGCCCCGGCAGGTGCTGCTGCAGCGCGCGCTCGGGTATTCGACGCCGGCGTACGCGCACGTGCCGCTGCTGATGCAGGGCGATGGCAAGCGGCTGGCGAAGCGCGACGGGGCGTCGACGGTCGCGGGGCTGCGGGCGATGGGCTGGTCTCCCGAGCGGGTGGTGGGCCAGCTCGCGGCGTGGAGCGGCCTGGGCGACGGCCAGCCCGTCGCGGCGAAGGACCTGGTGCCCGGGTTCGCGCTCGAGCGGGTCAAGCGCGACGCGACGGTGGTGCCGACGTGAGGCGCGAAGCGCTGGTCGCCGCGGGCGTGGACGCGACGGTGGTGCCGACATGAAGCGCGAGGCGCTGATCGCCGCGGGCGTGCTGGTGCCGTTCGCGGTGCTCGTCGCGGCCGGGTTCTGGTTCACGCGCGACGAGAAGGTGGTGTCACCCGGGCAGATCAGCCTCGCGCCTCCGAAGCCGGTGGTGTTCCCGACGCCCGGGCCTGGGCTCGATCCCGTCCTCCCCGTCGATGCCGGCCTCGCCGCCGCGCCCGCTCCCGCGCCCCGGGTGGCGGAGGCGGAGCCGCTCTCCCCTCCCCTGGCCGCCGTCGCGCCCGAGGTGCAGCGGTGCTTCGCCGACCAAGCGCGGCATGACCTGACCCAGGTGCGCGTGCGCTTCACCCCGACGCGGGACGGCGGCTTCGTGGGCGTGGCCGTCGACACCCAGGACCCCTACCTCGCCGCGTGCATCGAGGACGTCTTCGCCGAGGTCGCCTGGCACCCCACCGGCGCCGAGACATTCGCCCCCGCGACCCACAGCTTCAGCTACGACGCCTCCGCGGACTGACGTACAGTTCGACCTTCCCGATGCCTGCGGTCGTCGAGCCCCTGGGTCCCTCGCATGTAGCCGCGTTGCGGACGGTCCTCTCGCGCGACACGACCCACAACATGTACCTGCTGGGGCTGATGGAGGAGTTCGGCGTCGTCTCTGGACCGATGCGCGCGCCCTTCACCTTCTACGGCCGCTTCTTCGACGAAGAGCTCACCGCGGCCCTCTTCGTGGGCGGCACCGGCGGCCTGGTGGTGCCCTCGGCCTCGAGCCCGCTGCACATCGGGGACATCGCCAAGAAGCTCCACGGGCAGGTGACGCCGCGGTCGATCATCGGCGAGCAGAGCGTGGTCGATTCGTTGATCCGCCACTTCGCGGTGACGCCGACCTTCCTCAAGGCGCAGAAGCTCTTCTCGGTCTCGCCCAACGACCTGGGGCCCTTCACCAACCCCCTGCTCCGCCTGGCGACCGACGCCGACCTGGCGCAGTTGATCCCCATGGCGGCCGCGTGCGTGAAGGAGATGGTCAAGCGCGAGCCGCTGGTGGAGGACCCGGCGGGCTTCGAGCTGCGCGTACGGCAGCGCGTGCACTCGCGCCGGACGTACGTGCTCGAAGAGAAGGGCCGGCTGGTCTTCAAGCTCGACGTGGGGAGCCGCAGCCAGTTCGGGGCCGAGCTCGAGGGCCTGTACACCGACCCCGCGCACCGTGGCCGCGGCCCCGCCACCCTGTGCCTGGGTCAGATCTCGCGGTTCCTGATGTCGTCGCTGCCGCGGTTGACGGTGCGGGTGGACGATGAGTCGCCGCAGTTCGCGAGCCTCGCGCGCAAGGTGGGGTACCTGCAGGGCCGCGCGCAGAAGCTCGTCTGGGTGTGAGTCGAGACCGTCAGTGCACGGCGGGGCGAAGCGGGAGCGTGCGGATGAGCTCCGCCTCACCCGCCACCAGCTCGGCGAGCCGCGCTTCGACGACGGACGCTTCGGCGATCTCCCCGGCCAGGCGCAGGAACAGCCGCTGGTGCCCGTCTTCGCTCGTCGCCAGCTCGTCGTAGAACTTCTGGAGCGCCGGGTCTTCGAGCCCGCTCGCCAGCAGCGCCAGCCGCTCGTGGCTCCGGCACTCGATGAGCCCCGCGACCAGGAACCGGTCGAGCTGCCGTTCCCCGAAGGGGTTGCGCATCAGCTTCTGCAGCCCCTGCGCGTACGGATCGCCGCGGTCGATGCCCAGCACCAGCCCGCGGTCTTCCATGATCTGCAGCACCCGCGCGAGGTGGGAGGCCTCCTCGCGCGCGAGCCGGGCCATCTGCGCCGGCAGCCCCTTCACCGTGGGGTACGCCTGGAGAATCGACAGCGCGTTCGCCGCCGCCTTCTTCTCGCAGTGCGCGTGATCGATCAGCACCTCGTCGAAGCGCGCGATCGCCAACACGAGCCACGCTGGATCCGTGGCCCGGGCGAGCGTGATGACTTCCGGGAGACTCACTTCGGCGCGACGACCTGCTTGAAGTCACCGACCTTGATCACGCTGAACTTCTTCGGGTCGACGAACTTCTTGAGCGCCGCGTTGATCTCCCCCACCGACAGCGAGCGGATCTTGTCCTCGAGCTGTTGATCGAACGCCGTGGTGCGGCCGAGGTCGAGCTGCTGCACCAGGTCCTGCACCAGCGACTGGTCTTCGGCGCGACCCTGCTCGAGCTGCTTGAGCAGACCCTCGCGGGACAGCTTCAGCTCGGCGTCGGTGAAGCCCTTCTCGACGGCGAGGGTCACCTCTTCCGAGAAGCCCCGCTCGATCTTCTCGACGTTCTGAGGGGCGTAGATCGCGTAGCCCAGCATCGCCGCGAAGTCGTCGTGGGTGCCCACGCGGAGGAAGGTGCCGGCCCCGTACGACAGGCCTTCCTTCTCGCGCAGCCGCTGGGGCACGCGCCCGTTGAGGAAGCCGCCGCCGAGCATGTAGTCGGCGAGCGTCATCGCCGCGAACTCAGGGTCCGACTCCTTGAGCCTGAAGTTCGTGCCCGAGCCGAAGAAGGCCATCTTCTTGTCCGGGGTCTCGATGGTGGCGTTCTTCTGCTCGAGCGGCTGGTACGGCACCGCGATGCGCACGTAGGCCTCGGGGGCCTTCCACGTGCCGAACAGTGTCTCGAGCTGCGCCTGCACCTCCTTCGCGTCGAAGTCACCGACCAGCGCGCCGTAGCCCGCCTGCGCGCCGTAGAACTTCGCGTGGAACGCCTTCGCGTCTTCGAGCTTGAGCGCGGTCGCGTCGGCGAGCATCTCGGGGATGCTGGGCACGTACAGCGGGTGGCCCTTCGTCTGGAACGGCGAGAGCAGGCGCTGCAGGCCGGTGAAGCCGATGGCCTGCGGGTCGTCCTTCTGCTGCTCGTAGTTGGCCAGCAGCTCGCGGCGGAGCTGCTCGAACTCCTTCGGGTCGAAGGCCGGCGACTGGAGGCAGTCGGCGACGAGGGCGAGGGTGTCCTTCAGCTGCGGGCGGCGCACCTCGATGGTGACCGTCACGCCCTGGGCCGACGGCGTGATGCGCACCTGGGCCTTGAGCGCGTCGAGGGTGTCCTTGATCTGCTGGCGGGTCTTCGTCTTGGTGCCGCGCAGCAACATGCGCCCGGCGAAGTCACCGGCCGAGCGCTGACCGGTGAGGGCCTTCTCGCTGCCCAGCTTGAGCTGGAGGCTGACCTGCACCGTCTCGCCGCGGGTCTTCTTGGCGAGCAGCGCGAGCTTCATGCCGCCGGACAGCGCGGTGCGGGTGGTGCGCGCATCGACGTTCTTCGGGCTGGCGTCGAAGGTCTCACCCTGGGCCATCGCGGCGCGGCCGGCGTAGTTCTTGAGCACCGGCCCGAGGTCGGCGAGCGCCGGCACTTCGGCGCGGTCGGGGTTCTCGGTGGGCACGTACTCGGCGAGGGTGCGGTTGCTCTGCTTGAAGTACTTGTTCGCCACGCGCACCACGTCGTCGACGGTGAGCGCCTCGACGCGATCGCGCGCGAGGAACAGCAGGCGCCAGTCACCGGCGGCGGCGAACTCCGAGAGGGTGATGCCGACGCGGTCCGACGAGTTGACCAGCATCTCGAACTGCTTGAGGAGCGACGCCTTGGCGCGGTCGACCTCTTCCTTCGTGGGCGGCTTCCTGGCGAAGCCTTCCATCACGTTGAGCAGGCCGTCGCGGGCAGGGCCGACGGCGTCCTTCGCGTTGAGCTGCACCTCGCACACGAAGTACCCGGGCTCCCGCAGGGAATAGGTAGAGCAGTTCACCCGGGCAGCCTTCTTCGGCTCGACCAGTTCCTTGAACAGGCGTCCCGATGGCGAATCACCGAGCAGGCGATCGAGCACGTCGATGGCCGCCGAGTCGGGGTCCGAGGCCGCGGGGACGTGATAGCCGGCCATCAGCACCGGGGTGCCGCCGATGCGGCGCACGGTCACCGACACCTCACCATCGTGGATCGGCTCGTCGGTGTACGTGGGCGGCGGCATCACGCGCTTCGGCCTGGCGATCTTCCCGAAGGTGTCGGCGATGGCCTTGAAGGTCTTCGCCTCGTCGAACTTGCCGGCGACGACCAGCATCGCGTTGTCCGGCTGGTAGTACGTCTCGTAGAAGGCGACGAGCTTCTCGTTGGGCACCTTCTCGATGTCGCTCTTCGCGCCGATCGTGGTGTTGCCGTAGTTGTGCCACTGGAAGGCGGCCGACAGCAGGCGTTCTTCGAGGACCGCCCCGGGCTGGTTCTCACCAGACTCGAACTCGTTGCGCACCACGGTCATCTCGGTGACGAGCTGCTCGCGCGAGATGATCGCGCTGCGCAGCCGCTCGGACTCGAGCTCGAGGGCCGTCTTGAGCTTCTCGTCGGAAGCGGGGAACGACTCGAAGTAGTTGGTGCGATCGTACGAGGTGGTGCCGTTGGCGTCGCCGCCGAGCCTGGTGAGCTCCTGCTTCACGTCGGCAAACTTCTTCGTCTTCTTGAAGAGCATGTGCTCGAAGAGGTGGGCCATGCCCTTCTCGCCGTAGTTCTCGTGGCGGCTGCCGACGAAGACGGTGAGGTTGACGGTGACCGTCGGCTTCGACGGGTCGGGCACGAAGAGGACCTTCAGCCCGTTGGGCAGCGCGTACTCCGAGATGCCCTCGACCGAGGGACCCGCGGTGAACGGCTTCGGCGGCGCGGCCGACAGAGAGAGCAGGAGAGCAGTGAGGAGCATGGCGCCCAGAGACACCACCGGCCGCGACTCACGTCAACGAGAAGGTCACGTGCTGGAGCGCCGCGTGGCAGTCTCCCCCTCGCGTGAAGAACGTCAGGAGTGGAATCGAATGAAGGTGTTTCGCAGTCGCCGCGTGGTGACGCCCGAGGGCATTCGCCCAGCCACCGTGCACGTGCGCGGGGAAACCATCGAGGCGGTCGCCGACTACGACGCCTGGCCCGCGAGCGCCGAGCGCATCGACGCGGGCGACGCGGTGCTGATGCCGGGCGTGGTGGACACCCACGTGCACGTCAACGAGCCGGGGCGCACCGAGTGGGAAGGCTTCCGCACGGCCACCCGCGCCGCGGCGAGCGGGGGCGTGACGACGATCGTCGACATGCCGCTCAACTCCATTCCCCCCACCACCACCGCCGATGCGTTGCGCCGCAAGCGTCAGGAGGCGACTGGGCAGTGCCTCATCGACGTCGGCTTCTGGGGCGGCGTGGTGCCGGGCAACGTGAGGGACCTCGAGGGCCTGTCGCGGGAAGGGGCGCGCGGCTTCAAGGCCTTCATGTGCTTCTCCGGCGTCGACGAGTTTCCCGGAGTGCTCGAGAAGGACCTGCGCCACGCGATGGAGGAGCTCAAGCGGCTGGGGCGTCCGCTCCTCGTGCACGCGGAGGTCGAGGGACCGATCGACGCCGCGGCGCCGCACCTCGAGGGGAAGGATCCCCGCTCGTACCTGACGTACCTCGCCTCGCGTCCCCCGGCGGCC
>JBBRUE010000453.1:0-6117 GCA_038248085.1 Myxococcales bacterium
ATCACGCGGAACGAGGTGAGGTTGTCGGGTAGTGGGAATGAGGTCGTTGTTATGTTGTTTTTTAATTTGAGGGTGGGGTTGAAGAGTATTGTGGTCTTGAACTGGTTGCGGAAACCGCCGCCGCCCCCCTCGCCACCACCGCCGCCCGCCACTTCGCCCTTCTCTCCGTAGGCGCGCCGGCGCACGAGGTGGAGCAACGGCTCGCCCAGGCGCATCGACAGCGCGCGCTCGGGGAAGATCGCCGAGATGGGATCCGGCACGGTGTACGAGGTCAGCCGCAGCACGGCCTCGTCGACGACGAACAGGGTCACCTCGCCGCTCGCGGGCTTGCCGGCCGCGTCCTTCACGTCGAGGGTCACGTTGACCGTCTCGCGGGGCTGGTAGTCCTTCTTGTCGGTCTTCACCGACACGGCGAGGCGCTTGGTCTTCTTCTCGACGTTCAGCTTCACCAGGCCGATGCGCGCGTTGGGCCGGCCGGGGTCGTCGCCGGTCTCGATGCCGCCTTCCTTCACCCGCGAGCGCATGATCAGCACCCCGGCGAAGACGTTGGGCACCATCTCTTCGGTGATCGGCACTTCGACCGTCACCACCGAGCCCTTGAGGTCGACCAACCGGCGCGACAGCACCCCCTCGCGCTCGACGGTGAACATCGCCTTCGCCTCGGGGTACGGCGACTTGATGAGCACCTTGGCGACGTCACCCACGTCGTAGCTGGTCTTGTCGGTGATCAGCTCGACGCGATCGGTGTCGTTGCGCTGCCAGGCGACCCAGTCGTTCCCCGTGGCGTACACCCCGAGCGACGCCGAGTGCTGCCGCCCCTGCTCGTCCTTCACCGCGCCGCGCACGATGTAGAACCCGGCCGATACCGGCTTGAAGGGGCACGGGACCATGCCCTCGCCGCTCTCGAGTTCGCACTTCTTGACCTCGGTCTCGACGGGCTCGGAGATGGTGGTGAAGCCACCCGACGCGTCCTTCTGCTTCACGGACTTCCAGGTGCGGCTGGTCACGGTGACGGTGACCTTCTTGCCCTTCGTGCGCTTGCCCTCGGTGTCGAGCACGAGCGACTCGAGGCCGTACTCGGTGCCCACCTGGAGGAAGTACGCCGGGGACCGCAGGCCCACGTAGTAGCTCGCGGGGTGCACCATCACCTCGGCGCGGCCCGCGACCGACTGGCGGTTCACGTCGGTGACCTCGGCCTCGAAGGTGTACGTGTACGGTTTCTCACCGGGCGCCTCGGTGGTGCCCGCCTTCACCGCCAGCTCGCCCTTCGCGTTGGCCTTGCCGTCACCCGAGGCGAAGAACCCGTTCGCGTCGTGCGGCCTGTTGTCGTCCCACCACCAGGTCTCCTGGCTGAAGGTGAAGCCCACACCGGCCTCGGCGCTGAAGCTGGTCTCGTTGCGCTGCGACGACCACTTCACCTGCACGTCGTTCATCGCGCCGCCGAAGAGGTAGCGCGCGAAGACCGAGGCCTCGAGCGGCTCGCCGGCGATCAGCGACTTCTTCTTCGTCTCCACGTCGACCCGGAACTGGGGCGCGCGGTATTCCTCGACGCGGAAGCTGCCTGACATCTCGACGTCACCACCGGCGATCGAGCCGGTTGCGCTCACGGAGTAGTACCCGGTCGGCGCTTCCTTGTTGACCGTCGCCTTCAGCGAGAACGTGCCGTACTTCGTGACCTTCACCTGCTCGGTCTTCACCTTCTCGCCCTTCGAGTCGGTGATGGTGACGGTGAGGGCGCTGCCCTCGGCCGGGGCGCGGAGCTCGCCGAGCACGCGGTAACGCACCACGCCCTTGACGAAGACCTCGTCGCCCGGCTTGTAGATGCCGCGATCGGTGAACACGAAGCTGGCCGAGGCGGGCTTCTCCCCTTCCCACCCCTGCGAGAGCCCGAACTCGTACGGCTCGACACCGCTGTCCCAGGTGTTGGCCGTCGCGCTGACGTCGCCGTCCTTCTGGGCGACGACCACCGCGAAGGGGATCTCCCACTGGTAGCGGGGGTTCTTGAGCTTCATGGCGATCGCGCCCGGCGCGTCGGCGAAGCCCTCGGCGTTCGACTTGCCGCTCCACACCTGCATTCCGGCGGAGTCGAAGACCGAGACGTCGGCCTCGGCCACCGGCTTGCCGTCGGACAACCGGGTCACCCACATCAACGACGACTTCGGGCCGATCTTGATGTGCGCGGCGAGATCGGTGACCTGCACCACCTGCGGCGATCCCCCGTGGTACTCGAGCTCGGGCGAGTCGACGCTCACCATCGCCAGGCCGGTCTTCACGCCCTCGCCGAAGATCTTCGCCAGCTTGATCGGGTGCACCCGGGCGAGGTTGCGTGGGTAGGTCAGCGTCTCGCTCTCGGTGAAGTCCGCCTTCCGCGCGACCGTGTGATCTCCGCGCTCTCCGTTGAGCGCCTGCACCAGCTCGGGGACGGTCAGCTTCCACATCGTGACGCTGAGGGTCTTGAGGTTCGAGACCTCGACCGGCACCACGGGGGGCAGGTCGGTCTTCTCCACCACGCCGATCGAGCCTCCGGTGACGAGCGACGACGAGAGATCGCTGGTCTGCAGCTTCGCGGTGAGGCCCTGCGCGGCCGACTGCTTGAAAATGTCACCGGCGCCAGCGGCGATCTCGATCTTGTACTGGGTGCCGGGCCGGAACTTGCCGGGGACGGTCACCGTGGGGCGGCGGTTGGAGATCTCCCACTCCGAGTGGGGCGCGCTGGCCTGCGCCGCTTCCCAGTCGAGCTCGACGGCGGGGGTCACCTTGATCCGCGACTTGAGCGTCTCGAGGTCGGCCTCGTTGGTGGTGTTGATCACCAGCGGGCCATACGGGCAGCGGTACTCGCCTTCGCAGAAGCGGGCGCTCTCGAGCTTCATCGGGCCGTAGGTGCGGAAGGTGTAGTCGACGACCAGGGTCATCGGGAGCTGCCCCTCTTTCCCGTGCAGCGCGGGGTCGACCTGCAGGGTGATCGACTGGTCGAGGGGGAGATCGCTCTGCGGCTTCACGGTGTAGCGGGTCTGCCGGTTGCGGTAGCCGCGCTGCTCGTCGTCCATCGGCTCGTACGAGTGGCCGGCCTTCTTCGCCTCTTCCATGCGGGCACGGCGCTCGTCCTGGACGGAGATCTCCCTGGTCACCTTGAGGGGAATCGCGGCGCCGGTGCCGGTGGTGAGCTTGAGGGCCTTCTCGAGGTCCGCGACGACCACCGGCTGGTTGAAGAGCAGCGTGAAGTCGCTGTCGGGCTTGAGCCAGCGATCGCCGCGGGCGCGCGAGACGTCCTGCAGCTCGAGGCGCGGAGTGGTGAAGGAGTAGGTGTAGGGCTCCTTGAGCTTGGCGCCGTCGAGCGCCGCGAGCCCGGGGTTGATGGTGACGGTGAAGGTGCTGGAGAACGGAACCAGGCCTTTGGGGACGAACTCCACCGAGGCGCTGCCCAGCCACCGCCACTCACCCTCGAGCGGGGGCGCGATCGTCGCGAAGGGCTTCGCCGCGTCGTCCGCGCGCTGGGTCTCGACCATCTCGAGGCTCTTCACCGGCCGCGAGAACGTGACGCTGGGGCGCACCTCGCCCTGCTGTTCGCCCTGGGGTCGCGCCGCCACCACCACGAGATCCTGACCTGCACCCGCGAGCGCCTCTTGTGGGACGTTGAGCGACGGCGGTGCCGGGAGTGGTTGGAGCTGGCGGGTTCCGTCTGCACCCACCGGGTGCATGCCGTCGGTGGGCGTCTTGCCCTTGTCTCCACAGGTGCAACCCACGGCAAATGCGAGGCACAACGTCAGCAGGCGGCGGAAGATCACGGCATCCCCCCTCGGGAAACGAGTTGCGGGTCTTGTAGCTGATCAGCGCAGTGCGGTCGTCGCTGACTGCGCGGCACCGTCGGCGACTCGCCCACGGCGGGATCTGCCGGGCGCGGCACAGCCGTTGCTGAACCGGTGAGCAGCCGTCTCCCCGCCCGTCCCCCGGTGTCTTCATGAAGCGACTCAGCTCGTTCCTCGCGATCAGCGTTCTCGCGGCCTGCACGCAGTCAGCAACGCCCGCCTCCGTCCGCACCCTCGAGGCCTTCACGCTCGAGAGCCCCGGCATCACCTTCCCCACCGAGTCGTCGCTCCAGCTCAAGGCCTGGGGTCACTACAGCGACGGCACCCGCGTCGATCTGACCACCCGCACCGCGTGGACCAGCTCGGTGCCGTCGGTCGGTCACATCGGCGCCAGCGGCATCGTGTCGCTCGGCGGCGTGGGCGCGTCGCGGTTCGAGGGGCGCTTCGAAGATCGCCTGGTGGCGGTGACGCTCTTCGCGAGCGCGGCGACGTTGACGGGCCTGGAGGTCGGCAGCGTCGATCGCGGCGAGCTGGCCCGCGGCGATGCGCGGCGCTTCACAGCGAAGGCGCGCTACTCCGATGGGTCGACGCTCGACGTCACCGCGCGAACGCAGTGGACCGTCGACGGCAGCGTGCTCGGCACGTCGGACACCGCGGGGCTGGTGGTGGGTCGCGCCCAGGGCGAGGGCGTGGTGCAGGCGCACTTCGGCGCGCAACAGGTGTCGACGCGCGTGCAGGTGGTGGGCCCCCGCTACCGCTCGCTCGAGCTGTCCTTCCCCTCGACGGTGATCCGCCCCGGCGACCTCCACGTGCTCACCGCGTGGGCCACCTATTCCGACGGCAGCGCGCGCGAGGTGACCAACGAGGCGACGTGGACCTCGTCGGACGAGACGGTGTTCTCGGTCGCGGCCGACCGCCTCGGCCTCGTCGTCGCGCAGGCGCCCGGCCGCGCCCGCATCACCGCGACGTGGCACGGGTCGAACGCCTCGGTGCAGCTCCAGTCGATGGCGCGGGCGGTGGTCGGTCTCGACTTCGAGCGCAGCTCGGTGCAGCTGGCCCAGGGGCTCTCGGTGCGCGTGGGCCTCTTCGCGCAGCTCGACGACGGCAGCCGCGCCTTCGTCAGCGACAGCGCGCAGTGGAGCTCGTCGCAACCCGCCGTGGCGACGGTGTCCGACGAGGTGACCTCGAAGGGCGTGGTGCAGGCGGTGGCCCTCGGTTCGGCCACCATCAGCGCGGAGTTCGGCGGCCTGGTCGCGACCTACACGTTCGAGACGACGTCGGCGGTGCTGACCTCACTGGACACGACGCTCGCGGGCGGCCGGTTGCTCGTCGGCCAGTCGGCGGACTTCAAGGTGCGCGGCTCCTATTCCGACGGCGCGGTGGTGAACCTCTCGTCTGAGGTGACGATCCAGCATGGGCCGTGGCTGGTGTCGGGGCTGGTGCAGGATCGCGTGCGCGTGACCGCCGCTGAGCTCGGGCCGACGATGGTGGCGCTGGAGTTCGGCGGGCTGGTTCACCAGGTGGCCTTCGAGGTGAGCGACGCGACGGTGACGCAGATCGAAGTCCGCCGCCTCTCGAACCTCGGTCACACCACGGGGCCGACCGTCACCCCCCAGCGCTTTCAGGCCTGGGCGACCTACTCTGACGGCGTGGTCGCCGAGGTGACCGAGCTGTGCAACTGGTGGCTCGACGACGCAGAGGTGGCGGTGCTCTCCGACGAGCCCGGCTCGCGCGGCGCCTACGGGCTGGCGAACGGCGGCACCACCGCGGTGCGCGCCACCTTCAACGGCGAGATCGCAACGCTCGTCTGGGCCTTTCCGTCGAACCCGTGAGGACGCCATGACGAACCTGGAATGGATGCGCCTGGCGTTGATCGCGGTGGGCCTGGTGGCGATGCAAGGCGCGGTGACGAGGCTGAGGGACGGAGGTGGATCGCCGGGGCTGTTGCAGTGGCTGATGGCGGGCGTGGTGACGGTGATGGCCTTCCACTCGCCGGCGGCCGTGGAGGGTCACGTCGTGCTGTCGGGCCTGCTCGCCGCGCTCGGGGTGGTCGCGTTCATCGTGACCGGCCTCGGCGCGCCGACCGGCCGGCTGCAGCCCGCGGTCGTGCCGGGCGGACGGAGGGCCTGAACGCGAGGTCTACCGAACGTCGAGGTCGGTCGTGAGGTCGCCCCCGAGCGCCCCGCGCAACCACGACGACAGCCCGGCGAGCCCCTTCACCACCGGCATCTCGTCGATCGCCAGCCCACCCAGCACCTGCGCGACTTCAGTTTCGAGGCCGCGCACCTTCGGGGTCAGCCGGAAGGCGAGC
>JBBRUE010000454.1:0-6114 GCA_038248085.1 Myxococcales bacterium
GGCGACGGGGAAGAAGGACACCCCCACCGGCGTCGAGGTGTTGGTGCGCGCATCGTCGCAGGTCACCTTCGCCTTGAGGTTGAGCGCGGCGGCGATGCCCAGCTGACCGTAGAGGGCCGAGAAGGTACCCGCGGGCAGGGTGAAGTCCGTCGGGCTCTTGGTGTAGTCGATCGTCAGCAGCCGCGTGTCCTGGTGGAGGATCTCGACCCCTGCGACCTTCTTGCACCCGCTGACGTTCACCTTCCCCCGCACCGCGTCGCCCATCACATTGGGCTCGGTGACCGTCAGGAAGACCTGCGGCGGGTTCGCCGGCGGCGGTGGAGTCACCACCGGGGGATCACACGACACCAGCGCCAAAACGACGAGCAGGACGCCAGCAAATCGGGTCATCACTTCTCCAGGACGATGAATTCCACGCGGCGATTGAGTTCGCGGCCCCGCGCAGTCAGGTTGGGAGCAATGGGTTTGGTGTCACCATAGCCCAGCGACTCGAGGCGCACCGTGTCGATGCCCTGTGCGACGAGGTACTCCTTCACCGCACGTGCCCGATCTTCCGACAGGGTCTGGTTGGCAACCTTCTCGCCGCGGTTGTCGGTGTGCCCTTCGACGCGCACCCGGCGCACGTTGTTGGTCACGATGGCATCGACCACCTGCTGCAGCAGGTTGAACGATTCCGGGAGGATGGTCGACTTGCCGGTGGCGAAGCGCACCTGCTGGAGGATCTCGATCTTGTCGCCCTTGAAGATGACGAGCACCTTCTTGGGTGCGGCGACGAGCTCGAAGGTGACGACCAGCTTGCCGCCGGCCTGCACCTGCACGTCGCGCGTCTGGGCGAGGAAGCCCGGGGCGGTGGCGGTGATGGTGTAGGTGCCGGCGGGGAGCTCGATCTCCGCGGGGGCGTTGCCTTCCGGCGTCTGGGCCTTTGCCTCGACGGCGCCCTTGAAGAAGATGTCGGCCTTGACCGGCTTCTTGTTCGCGGTGGTGCTGACCTCGAACTTCGCCTTCTTCTGGTCGGGCTCGAGCGCGATGTCGAGCTTGGTGGGCTTCGTCCCATCGACGGCGATCTCCTGCTCGACCGGCTTGTACCCGTCGCGAACGATCGACAGCTTCACGCTCTTCGCGGTGAGCGGGATCGACTCGTACTGGCCGAGCTCGTTGGTGGCCGACGGCTTCACGCCGCTGACTCCGACCACCACGCCGGACAGCGCTTTGCCGGTGTCCTTGTCGGTCACCACGCCCTCGACGCGGGTCTGCGACGGCGCCTTGGTGATCTCGAGCTTCTTCTCGCGCAGGGTCTCGACGAACTTCGTCTCGCCGCGCTGGAAGGGATCGATGGCGAACGCGGCGCCGACGAAGAAGTTCCACGGCGGGGTCGCCGGCACGCCGAGGCCGACCGACTGGGCCAGACCGAAGTTGAAGCCGGTGAGGACGGTGAGGTCCTTCACCGCGGTGATCTTCAGCCCGAGGCCGAGCTGCTGCGCCATCGCCGCCGAGACGTTGATGAACTTGCCGTCAGGGCCGGTGAGCTCGCCGTTGGGAACGCCCAGCGGCGCCGCCAGGGTGTACTCGATGACCGGCGTCACCACGGGGAAGGGGAGCTCCGCCGCGAGGCTGAAGTTGAAGCGGTTGTACTTGTTCACGTTGAGCGCGAACTCTTCCGACGCGTTGAGGCGCTGGTTGGTGACCAGCCCCGAGGTCGAGTCGAGCGTGAAGCCCAGGCCGAGCGTGAGGATGACCGGCAGGTACTTCGTGGCTGCGCGGAAGTCGTAGGTCGCCAGCAACGTGGGCTTGAAGCCGTACGCAAAACGATCGACGCCCTGGTTACCGACGCCCGAGAAGGTGAGGAGGCGTAGGTCGGCACCGGCGTGGAAGCCCTTCGCCCACTCCTTCGAGACCTTGATGCCCAGCGAGAGATCGCCCAGCGCCTGGATCAGGTTCGGCGAGGTGCGGTTGTTGCTGTTCGCCGCCGCGCCGTAGGAGACGAAGATCTCGCCCCACTCGAAGGGCTGGAAGCTCGCGGCAAAGGCCACCGCCGAGCGGATGTTCTGCGACGACAACACCGGGAAGTTGGTCTGGTTGAAGTACTCGCCGAGCAGCGAGACCCGGACCACGCCCCTGGCGCCCATGCGCGCGGAGGGCACGAAGAGGTTCCCGATGCCGACTTGTCCCACGGTCACGCGGCCGTTCTCGGTCGCGTCCCAGGCGTTGCCCCACGTCGAGGGGCTGTGCGGCTCGGTGCCGGCCAGGAAGCGCTCCTTCTGGGAGATCACCCGGGTGTCGGCATCACTGACCTCGGTGCCGGCGTCGGCGACCATCTCGACCCGCTTCGGGGGCGCCGAGGTGCGCGTGGGCTGGGTCGCCGGCGCCACCATCGGCTTGGGCTCCGGCTTCGGCTCGACCCGCGCGGGAGCCGGTTCGGCAGGCTTGGTTGCGGGCGGCGGAACCGGCGGGAAGGTATTCCACTCGTCTCCCGTCTGGGCAAAGGCGGGTGCGACGACCAGCGCGGCGACGACGAAGAAGAGTGAGCGGTGCATGGGGACCATGTGGGCGTTTGCGGCGCGCGCACTGTACCCGACACGATTCCCGGCAATGCAGATTTCGTCGTGATTCTCCCTACATCCGCCGCCGGACGTTCGGACCCGTTACACTCTGCACGTGGCGACCGCGACAGGACGGGTGCTCATCGTCGGCAGCAGAGCGGACTCGCTGGTCGCGCGCCTCGAGGCCCGGGGCTACGCCTGCGAGACCGCCATCGGAACGTCCGCGCTCGAACGCCGCGATCCGCAGCAGCAACGACCCGATGCGGTGGTGCTCGCATCGACGGCCCGGGTGGCTCCGTCGCTGCTGGCCGAAGTGCGCAAGCGCCCCGAGCTCCGCCGCGTGCCGGTGTTGATCGACGGCACCGAGGGCTGGCGCGCCTCACTGCAGCGGCTCGACGTCGACGGCGTCGCGGAGTCGTTCGACGGGCTCGAGCGCCAGCTCTCGGCGAGCCTCAAGGCGCGGCGCTACGTCGAACACGACGACCTCATCCGCAAGCGCCTCGAGTTGATGCTCGAGGTCACACGCCTCTCGGTGTCGGGCGCGTCGCTGGAGGCGCTGCTGCGCATGGTGTCGATGCGCATGAGCGAGGGCCTGGGCTGTGAGCGGGTGGCGGTGCTCCAGCTGCAGGGGGCGGTGACCTCGCGGGCCGCCCTGATCGACGAAGACGAGCGCACGCCGATCGATCTCGCGGTGGCGCCCACCTACCGCCGCGCGCTCGAGACGCGTGAGCCGGTCGAGACCGACGGTGGCTGGGTGGTGCCCCTCAACGCCGAGGTGCGCGAGGTCGCGGCGCTCGTCGTTCGCCGCCGCGAGCCGCTCTCGCAGGAAGAGCGCGATTTTCTCCAGGCCATCGGCCTCGCGCTGGCGAACGCGATCGAGCGGCAGCAGGTGCAGGCCATCGCCGCCCGCAGCCAGGAGGCCCTCGAAGACGCGTACGTCGAGCGCTACAAGGAGCTGGTCGAGGCGAACAACCGCCTGCGCACCCTCGACCGCAAGAAGAACGAGATCATGGCCGTGCTCAGCCACGATCTGCGGGCGCCGCTCAACGTGCTGCTCGGCTACGCCCACCTGTTGATCACCGACCAGGCCCTCTCGACCACGCAGCGCGCGAGCTCGGAGGCGATCAACCGCGCGGGCAAGAAGGTGCTCTCGCTCGTCGAGAACCTGCTCGACCAGGCCCGCGGGTCCGACGGGCGCATCGCCCTGTTCTCCCGGGTGTTCGACGTGAGCGAGGCCTGCCAGGACGCCGCCCGCGAGCTGCAGATCCTCGCGAAGCAGCAGGGACTGGCGCTGCGCGCAGAGGCCCCGCTGAGCCTCGACGTCTTCGCCGACGACCAGAAGATCCGCCAAGTGTTGCAGAACCTCATCACCAACGCGCTGACGCACTCGCGCGGCGGCAAGGAGGTGGTGGTGCGCGCGCAGCTACGCAAGCGGCCCGACGGTGACGTGGCGCTGATCGAAGTGCGGGACGACGGCAAGGTGACCGACCCCAACGAGGTGCTGATGGCCTTCGACCGATCCAAGGGCATCGGGTTGTCGATCTGCCGCGACTTCATCGAGCGCCACGGCGGGGAGATCTGGGCGGAGGCGCCTGCCGAGGGAGGCGCGGTGTTCGCCTTCACCCTGCCGATGCCCGCGGGCCAGCACCGCGCGCTGCCCAAGAAGTCGAGCGAGCCGCTGGTGTTGCTGGTCGACGACGACCCGATCTTCAGCCGCATCGCGACGCTCGGGCTGTCGGGCCACTACCGGGTGGAGCTCGCGCGCGACGGGAATGAAGCGGTGGAACGCGCCCGCACCCTGCAACCCGACGTCATCATCATGGACGTCTTCATGCCCAACCGGGACGGGCTCGACGCCCTGCGCGAGCTGCAGTCGAGGCCGGAGACCGAGGCGATCCCCGTCATTCTTCTCTCTTCGCGGCCCGAGCTGCCCGAGCGCATCCGCCCGGCGGAGCTCGGCGCGGCCGACTTCGTAGCCAAGCCCCTGCCGCCCAGCGTGCTGCTGGCGCGCGTGCAGGCCGCGGTGCAGCGCAGCCGGGGGCGCCCCAACCTCGGCGTGGGCCCGGGCAACGATCCCGAGACCGGGCTGTTCGATCACATCGGCGTGGCCAACCACCTCGAGCAGGAGATCAGCCGCAGCGTGCGCTATGGCCGGCCGCTGGCGCTGGCAGCGCTCAAGCCGCTCCAGGACCCCGGCGATCGGGTGGGCCGCTGCGCCGGCGTGGTGCGCAAGGAACTCGAGCCCCCCGACTTCGTCGGGCACCTCGGCCACGGCGTCTTCGTGGTGGTGATGCCCGAGACGCCGGCCGCCGAGGCGCAGGCCCTCATCGGACGGCTGGTGGGGCTCCTCGCCGACGAGCGCGTGCCCTACCGTTCGCGGATGCTCGACGTGAAGGACATCGAGGGCGGGGCCGAGCGCCTGCTCGAGAGGTTGCTCGCCTGATGAAGACGTCCCTCGTGGTGCTCTGCCTGACCGGCTCGGTGGCGCTCGCGGCCCAGCCCAAGCGCCCGGCCGTCGATCTCACCGCGATGCGCGAGGCGATGGGCGTCAGCCCCGACGAGGTCGGCTCCCCGTACCCGTCGGCCGCTTCCTATGCGCACTTCCTCCGGGCGCGGCTGGCCCACCACGACGGCGATCACAAGGTCGCGCTCGATGAGTTGCGGCTGGCCCTGGCGTCCGACGACTCCAACCCCTACCTGATGACCCAGCTCGCGGAGCAGTACGCGCGCAGCTCCGAGCTCGATCGGTCCGAGCTCCAGCTCAAGCGGGTGATCGAGCGCTTCCCCGACTACCAGCCTGCGCAGCTCCTCATGGGGCGGGTGCTCTACGAGGGGCAGAAGACGACCCGGGCGCGCACCCACCTCATGCGCGCGATCAAGCTGCGCCCCAACGACGCCGACGCCTACCTCGTGCTCACGCAGCTCTGGCTCGACCAGGGCCGGGTGGAGGACGCAGTGAAGGTCGTCGAAGAGCTCGGCGTCGCGATGCCCGGAGATCCCGTCGGGTTCCGCCGCCTCGGGCTCGCGCTCGCCGAGCGGGGCGACGGAGCGCGGGCGGAGAAGCTGCTGGCGCGCGCCGTTGAACGCGACCCGGGCGACCTCGAGTCGTGGGCCACGCTGGGCCGGGTCGCCGAGGCGGGCGGGCAGCTCGAGAAGGCGCTCGAGTACTGGGAACACGCGATGGAGCGCGACCCCGAGAACCGCGACGTGCTGCTCAACGCCGGTCGCCTCGCGCTTCGCCTCAAGAAGATCCCCGACGCGCGGGCCTACTTCGAGCAGTTGCTCTCGCAGGGCCGTGACCCGGAGATCGCGGTGAAGGTGTCGTTCAGCTACCTCGCCGCGCACCAGCTCCAGCTCGCCGCGGAGGTGCTCGACCAGGCGCGCGCGGCCGGGGTCGAACCCCGACTCCACTTCTATGCGGGCCTGGTGCACGAACGGGTGCGCAACTTCCAGAAGGCGGCCGACGCCTTCGACGCCGTTCCCAGGGGCTTGGGGGACGTCAGCTTCGAGGCGCGGCTCCACCGCGGCATCAGCCTCTCGCAGCTCGGCCAGCACAAGGCGGCGATCGAGGCCC
>JBBRUE010000455.1:0-6104 GCA_038248085.1 Myxococcales bacterium
CGGCACCACGTGGACCCAGAAGACCCCCGCGACTTCGCCTGGCCCACGCTACGCCTCCAGCTTCGCCACGCTCGGCACGAAGGCGGTGCTCTACGGCGGCGGCACGCTCAACGCGTCGGTCAACGAGACGTGGGAATGGGACGGTACGACATGGGCGCAGAAGAGCCCCGCGACGTCGCCGCCGGGGCGCAACGGAGCGAGCCTCACCGCGCTCGGCACGAAGCTGGTGCTCTTCGGCGGCGGCGCCATCGGCATGGCCTTCGCCGAGACCTGGGAATGGGACGGCACCACCTGGGCGCAGCGCACGACGTCGACCGCACCCTCCGCGCGCGACGGTCACGCGGTGGCGGTGCTGGGCACGAAGCTGGTGCTCTTCAGCGGCACCTCCACCGACGCAGGACGCCAGAACGAGACCTGGGAATTCGACGCCACCACGGGCTGGGCAGACCGCACGGCGACGGTGCTCCCCACGCCGCGCTTCGGGCACGCGATGGCGACGCTCGGCGCGAAGGTCGTCCTCTTCGGCGGCCAGGGCGTGCAGTTGATGAACGAGACCTGGGAATGGGACGGCGCGGTGTGGCTCAGGCGGACCCCGGCGACCTCGCCCACGCCCCGCTACGGCCACGCGATGGCGACGCTCGGCACGAAGGTGGTGCTCTTCGGCGGCCTCATCGGCAACGGCACCCGCGTCAACGAGACCTGGGAATGGGACGGCACCACCTGGCTCCAGCGCACGCCCGCGACCTCGCCCACGGCGCGCTCGTTTCACGCGCTGGCGACGCTGGGCACGAAGGTGGTGCTGTTCGGCGGCTATGACGTCGCGCGCCTCAACGACACGTGGGAGTGGGACGGTACGAGCTGGGTGCAGCGCACGCTCACCACCTCGCCCCCGGTGCGCCAGAGCCCCATGATGGCGAGCTTCGGCAACAAGCTGGTGCTCTTCGGGGGCTACAGCGGCAGCACGTACCTCAACGACACGTGGGAATGGGACGGCACCGCCTGGCTCGCGCGCACGCCAGCGACCTCGCCCGCCGCGCGTCGCTCGGCAGTGATGACCGCGCTCGGGGGGAAGGTGGTGCTCTTCGGGGGCGGCACCTCGACCACGCGCAAAGAGACCTGGGAGTGGGACGGAACCACCTGGCTCCAGCGCACGCTCGCGGTGATGCCCACCGGTCGCTACGACGCCGCGATGGCCACGCTCGGCGCAAAGGCCGTGCTCTTCGGCGGAAACACCGGCAACCCCGGCAACGACACCTGGCACTACCGCTTCGTCGCCGGGCTCGGCGCGACCTGCACCGCGGCGACCGAGTGCGAGAGCAACTTCTGCGTCGACGGCGTGTGCTGCAACACCGCGTGCGCGGGCGGGGCGACGGACTGCCAGGCCTGCAGCATCGCGGCGAAGGGTCTGGTCGACGGCACGTGCTCGCCCTCGCCGTCCACGGTGGTGTGCCGCACCTCCGCGGGGGTGTGTGACGTCGCTGAGTCGTGTGACGGCGTCTCGACCACGTGCCCGGTCGACGCCTTCGCAGCATTGACGGTCGGGTGTCGCGCGCTGGCGGGCCCGTGCGACGTCGCGGAGACCTGCAGCGGCGCCGCGGCGGCCTGCCCGGCAGATCGTTTCGTCGACGCGGGCACCGAGTGTCGCGCGCCGTCGTGCACCACGGGCACCGCGACCCTGCGTGGCGCATGCACCGGGAGCGCGGCCGCGTGCCCCGCGGTGCAGACCCAGGCTTGCACCCCGTTCATCTGTGGCGCGGCGGCCTGCGCGACGACGTGCGCGCTGGGCAGCGACTGCGCGGCGAACAACCGGTGCGCGAACGGCGCGTGCGTGCCGCTCAAGCCCACCGGCCAGGCGTGCGCCGCGGCGGTGGAGTGCGGCTCGGGCTTCTGCGCCGACGGCGTGTGCTGCAACGTCGCCTGCGGCGGGCAATGCGAGGCGTGCGATGCGCCCGCCGGTGCGGGCACGTGCACCGCGGTGGTGGGCGCTCCGCACGGCGCGCGAACGACCTGCGGCGGCACGGGCGGGGTGTGCGACGCGACCTGTGACGGCGTGACGAGGACCGCGTGCGCGCTGCCGGGCTCGGCGAAGAACTGCGGCGCGCCGGCGTGCGCGGGTGACTCGCTGGTGGCGGCGGCGGCCTGCAACGGTGCCGGGGCGTGCGTGGCCCCGACGGCGACGACGTGCGGTGACTATTCGTGTCGCAGCGGCGCGTGCCTGTCGAGCTGCAGCGGTGACACCGACTGTCTGTCTGGGCGGGCGTGCGTGGGGGGCTTCTGCACGGTTCCCGGAGCGGGTGGTGGCGGCGGGACGGGGCCGGGCGGCTCGGGGTGCGGGTGCCACGAGGCACTCGCGGGGGCTCCGTTGATGTGGCTCGCGCTCGCGGCGCTCGGAGCGCGCCGGCGCCGAACGGTGCGCACACCGACGCACCCGGAGTGTGGCCTCACGCCGAGGTCGTGAGTCTTCACGCTGAGATGCCGACCTCCCCGCCCTTGCCCTTGCGCCTCCCCGTCGTCGAGCGGGTCAAGGGCGTGCTGGTGTTCGACCCCGAAGGCCACGTCGCGGCGGAGCTTCCCGACGAGACGCCGCCGCCGTCCGACGGCGCGAGCCCCGGGCTCGTGGAGGGCAGCCCGGCCGACGACGAGCCGCTCTGACCAGACGAAACCGGCGCTCCACGCGAGCGCGGATGACCTGGGACGGGCGCCAGCGACGGACGCGGGCGCCACCGCGACGACGCCCTCAGTACTCGAAGCCGCTGCCGCCGATGAACTCCCGGAGGATCGACGTCGGCGGCACGTGGTCGGGGTAGATGGCGACGAAGCGGTCGACGAGGTTCCGCAGCCGCCAGGCCGTCGCGTAGGCGGGGTGCGAGGTAGGCACCTCGAGCAGGTAGCGCTCGGCGAACACCTTGAGCACCGCCGGCTCGTAGACGAGGCCCGAGTCGAACACCGCGTCAGCCTCACCCTGGAAGGGGAAGATGTGCTCGCGCTCGCCGGCCTGCACCGACGGCCAGCGCGCGATGTTGTCGGCGGCGCTGTACCCGCGCGTGTGGCGGTCGCGCACGATGCGCCGCAAGAGCCGCAGGTCGGTGGGGCTCACGCGGGAGAGCCGGTCGAAGGGCAGCGAGGTCGCGGGGTGCACGAAGGCACGGAACAGCTGGCCCGGCCCGGGGATGTCGCCCAGCAGCCGGGGGTTGAGCCCGTGAATGCCCTCGAGCAGGAGCACCTCGCCCGCGTGGAGCTGCAGGGTGTGGCCGCCGCCGGGGTGGCTCTTGCCCGACTTGAAGTCGTACCGCGAGAGCGTCACCTGCTCGCCCTGCAGCAGCCTCCGCACGTCGGCCTGCAGCCGCGCGAGGTCGAGCGCTTCGACGGCCTCGAAGTCCCACTCGCCTTGTTCGTCGCGCGGCGTCTTCTCGCGATCGACGTAGTAGTCGTCGAGCGAGAGGTTGACCGGCGTCAGCCCGTTGATGTGGAGCTGCACCGAGAGCCGCTTGATGAAGGTCGTCTTGCCCGACGACGACGGGCCGGCGATGGCGATGATCCGCAGCCGGTCGCGCGCCGCCGCGATGGAGTCGGCGATGTGGCTGATCTGCTTCTCGTGGAAGCCCTCCGCCACGCGAATCAACTGCGAGACCTGGCCGTTGACGCACAGGTCGTTGAAGGCGCCGACGCTGGTGACGCCCATGCTCTTCGACCAGCGCCGCTGCTCGGCCACCATCGCGCCCTCGGGGGCGAGCGGGGGCAGGACGCGCGACGGGTCGGCGGCGCCCGAGCGTGCCCCGTGCCGCCGCGGGTCGCGGGTACCGAGGTCGAGCACGAGGCCGCCGTGCGACGACTGGAGGTGAAAGCCCGCGAGCTCGGCGGTGTCGGGGAGCATCGGCCCGAGGGCCAGCGCGTAGACCTGGCCGCACGACACCATCGCGACCGTCGCCGCGCGGTGCGTGGCGAGCAGCTTGGCGGCCCCGTCCCAGCCGCGCGCGAGGAAGTACTGCGTGGCTTCGTCGACGGCCCAGTGCTCCTGGCGGAACCGGAGCGTCTGCCCGCCAAGGGTCGTCATCGCCGAGAGCAGCTCCGCGGCGAGCGCCTCGAGCGAACGCCCGGGCACGTCGACCTCTACCAGCTGGTGCGTGCCGAGCGACGGGCCGAGCTGCAGCTCGAGGCGCGGGTCGACGCGGTGCGCCGCCTCGAGCAGCAGCAGCGCCACGCCCCGGGCGTAGATCTGCCGCCCTTCCCAGTGCGCGAGGGTGAGCGCCGCGAGCCGGGTGTCGGACACGATGGGCGTGGTGAGCGACACCGGCTTCTGGTTGAGCAACCCGGCGACCACGAGGTGGCCATCGACTTCCCGCGGCAGCAGCGTGCGTACCTGGGTACCCGTGGTGATGACGCGATCGCCACCGTCCATGCGCACCGCCACCTCCCCCGCGCGCGGGAGCGAGCGGCCCTTGAGCATCGAACCCAGGATGTCGGTGACGTTGGTGAGGTCGGCGCGGACCTGCGTAAAGAGCGCCTCGACGATCTGCATCGCGAGGGCCGGCGCGGCGGCCTTGAGCGACTCCCACTGCGCGGGGCCCAGGCAGGCGAGCGCGAGGGGCGTGCTGGCGGTCACCGAGGCGGCGCGCGGTCGCCCGGTGATCATGCTCAGCGAACCGAACTCGTTGCCCGGGCCGAGCACCTGCACCACGTGGCGCCCGCGGGTGACCTCCGCCTCACCGGTGACGACGAGGTACAGCTCGCGACCGGGGTCTCCTTCCTGAACCACCACCACCCCGGGCGATACCTCGAGCCAGGAGAGGAAAGGGGCGAGCTGGCGGAGGGCCTCGAGGTGAAGGCCACCGAGGACGGAGTGCTTAGAGAGAAGCTCGACCACGGCTGCTTCGTTGATCAGCGCCACGATTCGGGAGTCTGGCGTGCCCGGTACGGGGAGCGCACGCACTGAATTGCGCGGGTCCGTCTGGACGAGGGGCGATGGCGCAGCAACCATCAGTTTCGCAGCGAGGCCTGCGCCTCGGGGAACCGGCTCCTTCGCGCTCGCACCCATCGACGGATTATCGCCGCGAGAAGCCAGCGCCCCTGCACGGCGTCACCTGTGGGGTGCGCGCCGGAGCCGCAGCGATACCGTGCGGCTGCGCGGGCGTGCGCTTCACGCCGGGGGCGGAGGTATCGATGCACCAGGCTCATGACGCTGCGCTCGCGAAACTGCGGGTGGCGGCCACACGCGTCAGCCTCGCCGCGGCCGCCGATGCCTTTCTCGCCAGCCTGAGCACGCGCGAGTTGAGCTGGCGCGGGGCGCTCCCCGCGGTGGTCATGGCGCGGCACCTGCCGGTCCACCCGTACACGCGGCAGTCGCGCTACGCGTCGCGAGAGACGTGCGGGGTGTGCGGCTTCGACCCCGTCTTCGGGCACCACGGCGTGTCCCCCGACCACCTGGCACAGCAGATCGACGCGCTGGGTTCGGCGCGGCCCAGGCCGACCTCGGCTGACATCGCCGCGTTCAACGGCGTCCTGGCCCGGGTGAAGGAGCAGCAGCGCTTGTCGATCGACGGTCGCGTCCGGCGCGCAGAGCTGGTGAAGGCCCTCTCGCCGGTCATCAAGTCCGACAAGTACGAGCGCATGGAACTGCTCGACGCGCTCGGCCGCTGCTCGATCCTCGCGACGTCCGCGGCGCCCGGCTTCCTGCGGCAATACGTCGCGTACGATGCGCAGAGTTCCGGCGCGGGGAACAACGAGTTTGCCTGGCCCTTCGCGCTGTGGACCGCGGCGGACGGGTTTCACGCCGACGCCGTGGGCGAGTTGTTCCCGCACCCGGGCATCGACGTCGGGGTGAGCGCGAAGCCGCCGGCGGCGTTCGACGAACCGGCCGCGCGGCAAGAGATGGAAGCGCGCGCGAAGCGGGCCCGGAGTGTCGACGACGAGCTGGAGCGCGTGGTCTTTGCGCCCGGGGGCCTGTGGATCGCGCGGCTCACCAACGGGCACTTCGGGCTGCTCTACAAGGCGGCCCGACGCGGGCGGTGGGTCAGTGGCAGCCGCGACGACGTGTTGGCCTCGGTGCCCGACGCGATGTTCGCCGAGGCCGTCGCGGCGCTGCGTGGGGCGCCGTGAGGGTGCGC
>JBBRUE010000456.1:0-6104 GCA_038248085.1 Myxococcales bacterium
CGACGCGCCGCAGTGGAAGGACAACGCCTCGCCGCCAGAGCGAGCGCTCAAGGGCGACGTCGAGCGCGAGCGCCGCAAGGTCAACCTCGACGGCACCGGCCCGATGCAGCCGCAGCTCCGGGTGGCGCCGCAGAAGCTCGACGAGACGCAGAAGAAAGAGGGTGCGCGGAAGAAAGACGGCGCCCGCCCCACCGACCAGGTGCTCGGTGGCCGCATGCTGTGGAACGTGCTGCACCTCTTGCGCGGAGAGGACCTGTCCGATGTCGCGCGGAAGGACGCCCTGACGCAGCTGGCGATCGCCGCGGCGCTGGTGCTCTTGTTGGGCGGCGTCCTCGTGGGCCTCCTCGTGTGGATGTAGGCAGCTCCCCGACTCGTCAGGGAGGAGGACGGGAGGCGCCCGGGAACACCTGCGGCTACACTGGAGTCAGTAGGCCGAGGGAGGTCCCGTCGTGCGCCGGATCAGCGTCATCACCAATCGCCCCGATTGTCTCGTCGTCCGCGTGGGCCGTGATCGGTCTCGCCTCGTGGTGTGGTCCGTCGTGTTCGCCGCCCTCGCAGCCGCGCTCGTGCTGGCCGACCGTGACTCCGGCTGGGGCTTCGTCCTGTGGTTGTCGTGCGTGGCCTCGATGCCGGTGATCGCGGTGGCGCTCAAGCGCCTGGCCCGCGTCACCGACCGTACCCTCGTGCGCGCCCACAACCGGCTGCTGCTCGACGGCGAACCGCTCGACATGGCGCGCGTCGAATTGCGCGTGCTCAAGATGCCCATCACCCGCGTGCCGACGGGCTACGGGCTGTCGCTGTGGGTGATGACCGCGTCGGGCCCGGAAGACGTGCCGATCGGCCACTCGCGAACCCTGCTCGAGGCGTCGGCGCTCTCGGGCCAGCTCGAAGACTTCGTGCAGCGGGCCAACGTCAAACAGCACCGCCACGCGTAGTTCCCGCATAGAGTCACGGCCCTCATGGCGCGTGACGAAGCAGTGCGGGATCTCGTCGAGCGGTTGGAGCTGCCCTTCAACTCGCTGGGCATCGACCCCTACGGAATCTCGAAGAAGCACCTCACGACGTTCTTCGGCATTCTCGGGCTGTTGTACCGCCGCTACTTCCGGGTGAAGGCGGTCGGCGTCGCGAACGTGCCGCCGCGCGGGCGGGCGATGCTGGTCGGCAACCATTCCGGGGGGTACGCGCTCGACGGCGCGATGGTGCTCACCTCGATGCTGCTGGAGATGGACCCGCCGCGGCTCGCCCAGGGCATGGCCGAGCGGTTCATCAACCAGCTCCCGTTGGGCAGCGTGTGGAGTTCGCGCTGCGGCCAGCTGACCGGCCTGCCCGAACACGCGGAGCGCCTGCTGATGGACGACCGGCTGTTGATGGTCTTCCCCGAGGGCGCGCGCGGCACCGCCAAGCTCTACAAGGAGCGCCACTCGCTGGTCGACTTCGGCACCGGCTTCGTGCGGCTGGCGCTCAAGACGAAGACGCCGATTGTCCCGCTGGGCTTCGTGGGCGGAGGGGAAGCCGTGCCGACGGTGATGAACTCGCGCACCCTGGGCAAGTTGATGGGCGTGCCCTACGTGCCGATCACCCCGTACCTGCTGGCCGCCCCGCTGCCGGCGAAGCTGGTGGTGCACTACGGCAAGCCGCTCGTCTTCGAGGGCACCGGTGACGAAGAAGACGCGGTGATCAAGGGCTACGTCGACGAGGTGAAGGCCCGCATCGCCGACCTCGTGGCGGCCGCCCGTGCCGATCGTGCCGGTGACGAGAGGGGCTCGTCATGAAGGTGCTGATCATCGGCGTCGGCGGGGCGCTCGCCCGGCTGGTGGCGCTCCAGTTGCGCGAGAAGGGCCACACCGTCATCGGCATCGATCGCCGTCCCTGGTGGGACGCGCCGCGCGACATCCAGGTGCACGAGGTCGACATCCGCAAGCGCGCCGCCGAAGACGTGTTCCGCCGCGAGCGACCCGACTGCGTGGTGCACATGGCCACGGTCAACGCGTTGTCGGCGGCGGGCGAAGAGCGCGCTCGCATCAACATGGGCGGCACCAAGGCGGTGTTCGATCACTCCATCGCGCACGGCGTGAAGCACGTCGTCGTGGTGGGCCGGCACACGTACTACGGGGCCTCGGCCGACTCGCCGCTGTACCACACGGAAAACGAGCCCCCGCAGGGCATGGGGAACTTCCCCGAGCTGGCCGACCTCGTGGCGGCTGATCTCTACGCGGCGAACATGTTGTGGCGCGAACCGCAGATCACCACCACGGTGCTCCGCCTCGTCTACACGCTGGGCCCCTCGAAGACCGGCACCCTGGCGAGCTTCCTTCGAGGCAAGCGGGTACCGATGGTGTTCGGCTTCGACCCGCTGTTCCAGTTCCTCGAGGAAGAAGACGCCGCGACCGGCATCAGCCTCGCCGCCGAGAAGACGCCGCGCGGCATCTTCAACGTCTGCGGACCGGCGCCGGTGCCGCTGAGCACCATCGCGCACGAGACCGGGCGAACCGTGGTCCCGCTCCCCGAGATGGTGTTGCAGCAGTTGCTGGGGCGCTTCGGCTTCCCCAACCTGCCGAGGGGCGCGCTGGAGCACATCAAGTTCCCCATCGTCGTCGACGGCAGCGCCTACCGGAAGGCCACCGGTTTCACCCACCGGACCAGTGAGGTCGAGGCGCTGCGTCGCTACCGGCGCATCAGCCCGGTGTGATGGCGCGCACGCTGCCGCGGCTGACGGACCGGGTCGTCCTCGGCGATTCGCTGTTGGTGAGCCCCATCTGCCTGGGCGCCGTCGCGCGGCCCGACGTGGTGCTCGCTGCGTGGGAAGCGGGCATCAACTTCTTCTTCCTCACCGCCGACATGCACTGGCCGATGTACGAGCCGCTGCGGCGCGTGTGCAAAACGCGGTTCACCGACGGCGAAGCGGGGCGCTGGACGGCTCCGCGGGCGCGGTGCGGATGAACTTGATCAGCTCGAAGCGTTTGCGCTCGAGCACCCGCTGCCGCCTGCCGTCGAGCAGGGTGCGGCCGTTGGTGAAGCCGCGCTCGAGATCGACCTCGGCGTCCTCTTCGTTGCGCAGTGTGAGGCGCAACTTGCCCAGGCTCGCAGCGAGCGCCAGCACCTCGGCCTCGGGAGACGTGAGCAACAGCGTGACGTCGCCGTACTCGCGGTCGCGGGGGTCCATCGTCGCCTCGTCGAGGTCGTCGGCCGACTTCCCCGTGGCGAGCACGCGCACGTGCTGGAGGATGGTGACGGCCCGCGGTTCCTTGCCGGGGGTGGGCTTCCCCCGGGGGCCGGTGTCCTCCGCGGCGGCGAGGCTCACCAGCACGTCGACCGCGTCGCCCGGGCGGACCCAGCGACCGACCGCCGCGACGGCGTTGGTGGCGATGGTGTAGCCGCGGCCCCGCTTGCTGACGCGGGTCGCGAGGCCCTTGTTCGTGCGCATCGAGACGAACTGCGAGAAGAAGAGCGGGTCGCCGAGTTGCACCGCGACCGCGAGCTTCTGATCGAGCACGAAGTTCATCGCGTCGCCCTTGACCACGTTGCTGCCCTGGTACGGCTCGGGCACCGAGCGCAGCGCGACGTTCTCGAGGGTGATCACGTCGCCGACGGCGAGGTCTTCCGCGGCCACCACCACCTGGGTGAGCTGCCAGTTCGCCCTGGCCTGGCGATCGGTCGCGAAGAGCGAAGCCGAGTAGACGATGAGCCCCACCAGCACGAGCACGCCGGCGGCGTACAGCGGGGTAGTGCCCTTGAAGACGGGCGCCTCGGCGACGCCGGCCGGGGGCGGGGCGGTCGGCAATACCGAGACGCGCGTCTCGCTGTCGGTGATCGCCAGGAGCGGCAGCGGGTTGATCCGCGTCTCCGGCGCCGCGATGGCCGAGCCCAGCGGCATCTCCATCGTCGGCCGGCCGAGCATGCTCTCGGGCGAGGTGACGACGTCGGCCTGGCGGGCGAGGGCCAGGACCGGCACCTTCACCTCGGTCAACCCGGGCTCGTCGAGCTGGGGCCCGTCCTTCGTCACCTCGACGCGCGGGGGCATCGCCTGGTGGTTGCCGCTCTTGCTCCCGTCGACCGGCGCCAGGCGACCGGACTTGTTGCTGGTACTCTTTCCGCTCTTCCCGCTGCTCTCCGTCCCCCTCACCGCGGGCACGGGCCTCGCCGGGAGCGCCACCTGCTTGCCGCTCTTGCTGCTGCTGCTCTCGGCCCAGGGAACCGACGGCGCCTGGATGCGGGCTTCCGCGGGGAGATCGGTCGCGGCCATCGTCCGCGGCTGCGGCTCGAAGGGGTTGTGGGAGGGCGCGGCCGGGGGCGGAGGCGCGAGCAGCACGCCAGGCTCGGTGCCGACCGAGGTGTTCTCGATCTCGTCGAACATCAGGCCGCGCATCGGGCCGCCGAGGCTGCCCGTCAAGCCGACCGGCTTGAGTTCCTGGAAGGTGCCCGCCGACTCGGCGGCATCGAGGGGCATCGGCGCGGCGGTGGGGTCGAAGCGCAGCACCGGAAGCTGCATCTCGAGCCGGGCGAAGAGTGGCGGCGGCGCGCCGGAGAGTTCCCACAGGTAGTCGTCCCCCACGAAGCTCTGGCTCTGCCCGAACGCGCGCGCGGCCTCGGCGGCGCCCCGTTCGAGCTCGGCGCGGAGTTCCGCGGGAGCCAGGCGCGCGACCTCGGCCAGCTCGGGCCCGGGGATGCCCTCGACCACGCGGAGGAAGAAGCGCTCGCGGATCTGGTCGGGCAACCCGCGCAGCCGCGAGAGGGCCCGGCGCGCGTCGTCGAGGGCGGGGACGTTGGCCGGGCGCTCATCGAGCTGGCCGGCCGCGGCGCCCTTCGCGAGGCGGCGCGCGAGGTTCATCACGTGCAGGCCCACGTCGGCGTCGTCGAGACCGGCGAGGCTGCGCATCGCCTCGTCGAGCACGCGGGGCACGAGGGCCTCGGTGACGTGGTGGGGGGCGTGGGCGAGGCAGACGCCGTGAGCAAAGGGCGTGAGGTATTCGCGAAGGCGTTCCCCCGCTGCGGCGTCACCGGCTCTCGCGGGGCCCAGGTCTTCGCGCCACTCCATGCGCGCACTCTGACACGAGGCAGGCGCCATGCGCAGCAGGGCTGGCCAGGCGTCACCCGCGCGCGACGCCCCCGCTTGATCGAAGCCGGAGCGGTGTCAAACCCGCGGCGGTTTCGTCGCGAAATGGACGAGCTGGTTGATCCGAAGGACAAACGGTTCACGCATGGCGGACATCATCGACCTGTCGCTCATCGTTGAATCCCGGAAACACCTCGCGAAGCTGCTCGAGGCCCGCGGCATCAACTACTTCCTGCAGAAGGACGCGCGACGTCCCTTTCAGCTCGAGGCCTCGAAGGTGGACCTCGTGGTCCGCTCCGCGGCGAAGGCCCGCAAGGACGCCACCGGCCGGGTGCACGTGACGGCCTTCGAGCGGGCGCGCAAAGAAGTGCGGCGCGAGCTGATCCGCCAGGTGGTGGCGGAGATGCTGCAGACCGGCTTCTAGGGTTCGCTGGCGCAGTCGACGAGCGTCGGTGCGAGAACGCGCACCAGCTCGGACGGCGGCATCGTGCACAGCAGACCGCGCTTCCCGGCGTTGATGAAGATGCGGGGCAGGGTGGTGATGCTGCGCTCGCAGCAGATCTTCAGCGGCTTCTTGGTGCCGAAGGGCGAGGTGCCGCCGACGAGGTAGCCGGTGTGGCGCTGGGCGACCTCGGGTTTGCACGGCTGCACCTGCTTCACGCCCAGCTGCCGCGCGAGCGCCTTCGCCGAGACCTGCCGATCTCCATGCATGAGGATGATCAGCGGGGTCTTCGTCTCGTCTTCGAAGACGAGGGTCTTGATCACCTCGTGCTCGTCGACGCCCAGCTTCTGCGACGAGACCTTCGTGCCGCCGCCCTCTTCGTACTCGTAGGGGGTGAGGGTGACGACGACGCCGTGCTCGACGAGGAAGCGGGTCGCGGGGGTCTCGGTGCTCATCTACTTGCTGACCGTGCGGGTGAACTGCGCCGCGCCGTTGGCGTCGTAGAACGTCGCGGTGAAGGTGGCGTCGCGAATGACGACGTACACGAAGCCGAGCTGATCGCTCTGGTAGTAGCTCGGGTTGGTGCCGACGATCGGCGTGGCTGCCGAG
>JBBRUE010000457.1:0-6078 GCA_038248085.1 Myxococcales bacterium
ACCAGCGCGCGGCCGGTGCCCGTCGCCACCGCCGTGCCCATGAAGACGGCATCGCTGCGCTCGGCGAGGGGCGCGTCGGCAGGCGAGGCCGCGGTGCCCTTCTCGACGGGCATCGACTCGCCGGTGAGCGGGGCCTCGATGGTCGACAGCACATGGGCCTCGAGCACCTGGGCGTCGGCAGCGACGACGTCACCGCCCTCGAGGAGGAGCACGTCGCCGGGCACGACCTCACGGGCGGCGATGAGCGCCGCCTGGCCATCGCGCAGCACGTGGGCGCGGGGCGCGGTCATGCTGCGCAGGGCGAGCACCGCCTTCTCGGCGCGGTATTCCTGGAGGAAGCCGACGACGGCGTTGAGCGCGACGATGGTGACGATGGCGATCGCCTCGGGGAGTTCCCCCAGCGCCCCCGACACCGCGGCCGCGACGCCGAGCAGGAGGATCATCGGGCTCTTGAACTGGGCGAGAAGGGTCCGTACCGGGTTGGTGGCGGCCTCCCGCGCCAGCTCGTTGGGCCCGTACTGCGTGAGGCGGGCGGCCGCTTCGTCGGTGGTCAAACCCGCGTCGATCATGGCGAAGCGGTATCGACGCAGCGTCGGCGCGCCAAGCCCGTCTCGCCCGGTCAGCGCCCGTGGTGCGCGCGCTTCATGGTGTACATGCGGGCGTCGGCGTCCTGCAGGGCGGCGGCGACCGACACGCCGCTGTCGGCGACCGCGACGCCCACCGAGAGCTTGAGGGGCTTTCCGGTGTGAAGCTGGCTGTTGTGCGACTCCACCGCGTCCTGGAGCCGACCGGCGAGGACCTCGACGGCCGCCGCATCGCGCCCGGCGGTGAGCACCGCGAACTCGTCGCCGCCGATGCGCGCCACCACGTCTCCCGCGCGGAAGGTCACCCGGAGCACGTGCGCCACGCGCCGGAGCATCAGGTCACCCGCGGCGTGGCCGAGCTGGTCGTTGATGTCTTTGAGCCCGTCGAGATCGACCATCACCACGCCCACCGGGTGCGGCCCGCGCTCGTCGAGCTGCGCGAGGGCCTCGTCGAACGCGCTGCGGTTGGCGAGCCCGGTGAGCGTGTCGTGGCTCGAGACGTAGAGGAGGTGCTCTTCGATGCGGCGGCGCTCGGTGAGGTCGCGCATCACCGAGATGGTGTACGGGTGCCCGGAAATGGAGACCGGCGCCAGGGTGATCTCCACCGGCACCAGCGTGCCGTCTCGGCGGATCGCCAACAGCTCGAGCGCCAGGCCGCCCATCACCCGCTTCATCGGGCCGTGCCCCTGCTGCGCGCGCCACTTGGTGTGCTGGCCCTGCATCGCCTGCGGCACCAGCGCGTCGACGTGGCGGCCCTTGAGCTCTTCCCGATCGTAGCCGAGCAGCAGCTCGGCCTGGACGTTGAGCAAGACGATGTGACCCTCGGCGTCCGTGACGATGACGGCATCCGGCGCGGCCTCGAGCAACGTGTGCGCGAATCGATCGAGCTCGACCATGTGAGCACCCCCCGGTGCGACCGACGCGCTGGACTGTAGCCCTCGCGGAGCAAGAGCAACACGGCCAACGGTCCGTCCACTCGGGTGGACCGCGCCTACCCTGCGGCTGATCATGTCAGGCTGTCGGTGCGCATCCGTCAGCCGGAGCACCATGAGCTGGAAGCAGACCCTCGAGAACGCAGGCCCCGGCCACTGGGTGCTGCCGAAGACCAGGCAGATGCGCTGCGAGGCGCACCTCTTCCTGTCCGACCTCCTGCTCTTTGGGGAGGACGGCGGCGGCGGCGTGGAAGAGGCCGTGTTCGCGCAGGTGGTCAACGCGTGCACTTTTCCCGGTGTGACCCGGGTGGTGCTGACGCCCGATTGCCACGTGGGCTACGGCGTGCCGATCGGCACGGCCATCGAGACCGAGGGCACCCTGCTGCCGACGGCGGCGGGCTACGACATCGGCTGCGGCATGGTGCAGCTCGCGACCTCGCTGACCTGGGAAGACGTCGCCGACCCGGCGAAGCGCCGCCTGTGGATCGACGAGGTGGTGCGCCGCATCGGCATCGGCGTGGGCCAGCCGGGCGCGGGCCGCGGCGCGCTGCGGAAGTTCGACGAGATCGTCCGCCATGGCGCGAAGGCGCTGGGCCGCGGCCACGACGTCGCCGAGCGCGCCTGCGTGCCGGTGGAAGACGACACGGTCGAAATACCCGAGCGCGCGTGGAGCAAGCGCAACCAGCTGGGCAGCCTCGGGGGCGGCAACCACTTCTGCGAGATGCAGGTCGACGAGCACGGCAAGGTCTGGGTGATGCTGCACACCGGCAGCCGCGGCTTCGGGTGGAACATCGCCAAGAAGTTCTTCGTCGAGGGCGCGGCCTCGCTCGGGCTGGCGCGCCACGACGAAGACGGCATCTGGTTCGACGCCGACTCGGTCGCGGGCCGGGCGTACTGGAACCTCCACAACATGGCGGCCAACTTCGCCATCGCCAACCGCCTGCTCATCGGCGAGGCGGTGTGCGAAGCGCTGGAGCACGTCTTCGGCGGCGAGGCGCACGTGTACTACGAGATCTCCCACAACCTCATTCAGCGCGAGGGCGGCCGCTTCGTGGCGCGCAAGGGCGCGACGCGCGCGTTCCCCGGCCACCACGCCGCGCTGAAGGACACCGCGTGGGAAGCGACCGGTCACCCCATCCTCATCCCCGGCTCGATGGAGACGGGCAGCGCCATCCTCTTCGCCGACGCGGGCGCGAAGGACTCGCTCTACTCGGTCAACCACGGCGCGGGCCGGCGCCTCTCGCGCACCCAGGCGAAGAAGACCCTCGACCAGAAGCACACCGACCTGCGCATGGCGAAGCTCGGCGTGGTGCTCAACACGCGCAACACGCCGCTCGACGAATCGGGCCCTTGTTACAAGGACCTCGACCAGGTGCTCGGCGCCGTCGAGCTCGCCGGCCTGGCGCACGTCGAACGCCGGCTCCGCCCGGTGGCCTGCATCAAGGGCAACGACTAGCCAGCGAAGAGTAGGGAAAACATTCGTTTGCTGTTTCAAATATCTCCATATTTGGAACGTTCGGGCGCGTTACAGCTGGGCATGACCGAGCCGACGTCGACGTTCTTCGAGCGGGAGTGCTCCCGTATCGCCCGGGAGCCCCAGCTGACCGAGCCTGAAGAGCAGGCCCTCGCCCGGCGCTGGGTGGAGCAGGGAGACCGCGCGGCCGCCGACGCCCTGGTGCGCTCGGCGCTGCCGCTGGTCTTGAAGCTGGCGCGGCGGCTGCGGGGCTACGGGGTGGCCCGGGAAGACCTGATCGCCGAGGGCAACCTGGGGCTGCTGCGGGCGGTAGAGAAGTTCGACCTGCGCGGGGTGCGCTTCCACACCTACGCCACCTACTGGATCCGCGCGTTCATGCTGGCGGCGGCGCTGCACGGCAACACGATGGTGACGCGCGCGACGGGGGCGGTGGGCGCGAAGTTCTTCTTCAAGCTGCGCTCGGCGCGCGCGCGGGCCGAGGCGCTGCTGGGGCCCGACCGCGAGGCCGTCGAGGAGCTGCTCGCGCGGCAGTTCGGCGTGACGCCTGAGCAGATTCGCCACCACACGGCGCGGCTGGCGCAAGGCGACCTCTCGCTCGACCTGCCGATGGGCGACGACGCCGACTTCACCCTGCTCGACGCGCTGCCGGCTGAGGCCGCGTCCCCCGAGGAGGCGTTGACCGCGAGCCAGCGCGACGACCTGGTGCACCAGTCGCTGCGCCGGCTGTGGCAGGCGTTCGACGCCCGGGAACGCGCGGTGGTGACGCACCGGTTGCTCGACGATGACGCCGAGCTCACCCTCGCCCAGATCGCCCAGCGCTTCGGGCTCTCGCGGGAGCGGCTGCGGCAGATCGAGGTGCGGGTGAAGGACCGGCTGCGGCGGGCGCTCGAAGGACAGTCGCCGTTGCTGAACTGAGGGCCGAACTCGAGTGGGCCTGACCGCGCGTCAGGCGAGGGCGACGAGCGACTCGAGCAGGCGCGTGACCTCGGCCATCTGCGTGGGGTCGCCGAGCTTCACCGCGATGCGGCCCTGGGCGAGCAGCGCGTTGACCTGGCCCACCACGGCGTCAGCCTCGGGGCTGGGGTTCTCTTCGGCGCTCTTCTCGAGGATGCGCATCAGCCGCTCGGCCTTGTCGAGCACGCGCGGGAAGGCGGCCATCACCTGCTGCTTGTTCTTCTCGGCCTGGTGGGCGGCGTAGTCGGCCTGCTCCCGGACGAGCTTGTCGACCTCCTGCGGCGCGAGCGTGGTGCGCGCGTCGATGCGGATGGCCTCGGCGATGCCGGTGGTGGTGTCGACCGCGCGCACCGAGAGCGTGCCTTCGTTCGACAGCTCGAAGGTGACCTCGATGGGCACGTCAGCGCGGCGCGCGACGGTGAGGTCGCCCAGCACCAGCTCGCCCAGGCTGGTGCACTCGTCGGCCCACTCGCTCTCGCCCTGGAAGACGGGAATGCGGGCGGTGGTCTGGCCGGCGCGGTTGGGGAGGAAGAGTTCCCGGGCCACCGAGGGGACCGGGGTGTTGCGGGGGATGAGCTTGCGCACCGTGCCGCCGAGCACGCCGACCGACAGCGAGTGGGTGGCGACGTCGATGAGGGTGGTGGTGCCGGCGCGGTTGGCGAGCTCCGCGGCGTGCACCGCCGCGCCGAGCGCGACCGCTTCGTCGGGGTTGAGGCCGGAGACCGCGGGGCGCCCGAAGAACTCCTGCACCAGCTTGCGGACCAGGGGCACGCGGGTCATGCCGCCGACGAGCATCACGGCCTCGATGTCGTCGGCCTGGAGCTTCGCCTCGTTCAAGGTGCGCTTGACGACCTCGAGGCACCGCTGCGAGAGCGGCTCGGCGAGCGACTCGAAGAAGTCGCGGGTGAGCGCGGTGTCGAGCTGGCAGAAGCGGCCGTCGCCGAGCTCGGAGTGGTCGCCCAGCTCGGTGGCCGAGAGGAAGGCCTCGGGTTGGTCGGACAGGGTGCGCTTGGCGCGCTCGGCCGCGTAGCGCAGCCGCTGCATCGAGATGCGATCGCGGAGCACCGCCTCGCGGTAGAGGTCGGGCACCTGGGCCACCAGCCACTGCACGATGCAGGCGTCGAAGTCGTCGCCGCCGAGCTGCGGGTCGCCGTCGGTGGCGCGCACCTCGAAGACGCCGTTCTCCATCTCGAGGATCGACACGTCGAAGGTGCCGCCGCCGAGGTCGAACACCAGCACGCGCCCGCGCACCGAGTTGACGAGGCCGTAGGCGATGGCGGCCGCGGTGGGCTCGTTGACGATGCGCATCACGTCGAGCCCGGCGATGCGCGCGGCCTCGCGGGTGGCCTGGCGCTGCCCGTCGTCGAAGTTCGCGGGCACGGTGATGACGCAGCGGTGCACCGGGCGGCCGAAGTGGGCTTCGGCGTCGAGCTTGAGCTCGCCCAGCAGCATCGCGGAGACCTGGGTGAGCGGCATGGTGCGGCCGGCCACCTTGATGCGCACCTCGCCCGAGGGGCCCTGGATCAGCGGGTACGGCACGACGGCCTTCGCGGCGACGGCGAGCTCCTGCGTCCACCGCTTGCCGATGTAGCGCTTGGTCGCCGGGGCGACGCGGTCGGGCGCCTCGTCGCCGAGCATCTGGGCGCGCTCGCCGACGACGCGATCGCCGAGGGCGGTGAAGCCGACGACGGAAGGCGTGAGTCGCGAGCCCTGGCGGCTGGGAATGACGAACGGCCGGCCCCCTTCGACGGTCGCGACCGCGGAGTAGGTGGTGCCGAGATCGATGCCAATGACGGGTTCCATGGCGGCGGCGCACCTTACCTATGAAGCGGCGGGAGGCGCTCCCTTTCATCGGGGAGCCGCGTCGCTTGATGCCATGGGCCCGCCTGACGCAGCATCGGGCCCATGCGACGACTGCTGGGGGTGCTGTGCGTGGTGTTCTGGGCCGGCTGCACGGGGCTGGTCGGAGAGCCCGAAGGTGATGCCGGAAACACCGGCGGTGGTGGCGCGGCGACGGGCGGGGGCAGCGCGGTCGGCGGCGGGAGTGGCGGCGGGGTGGTCGGCGGTGGGGGCGGCAGCACCATCGACGATGGCGGCGTCGACGATGGCGGCATCGACGCGGGCGACGACGCCG
>JBBRUE010000458.1:0-6078 GCA_038248085.1 Myxococcales bacterium
CACGAGCCCGTCGTCGTACTTCCCCTGCGCGCGGAGGATGAGGGCCCGCCGCGCCGGCGGGTTGTAGTCCTTCGGGAAGTCCTGCTCGGACAGCGTGAGCGGGGCGAGCATCTTCTCTGGCTGCCCGCTGGCGATCGCCGCGTTGACGCGATGGGGGTCGAACACCGCGCGCTCGGCGGGGCTCTTCGTCTTCGCCGCCTCGCCCTCGAGGAAGGTGAGCCACTGGGAGGCGAGCTTCTTCGTCGCGGCCTCGTCCTTCGCCGTCTCGCGCTCGGTCACCAGCGACTCGTAGAGCCCCGAGGTGTCGTCGGGCAGCACGCCGGGCAGCGCGAGCGCCTTCGTGCCCTCGCGGACGAGGAGGTCCACCGTGGCCTGCCGCGTCTTTCCTTCGGGCAGCTCGACGGCGCAGCCCAGGCCCCAGCTGAGCGCGGCGACGCGATCGGCGGCGGCGGTGAAGAGCGGGAGCTGCTCGATGGTGGTGCGCGCACACGGCTCGTATCGTTTCGCCAGCGTCATCGCCGAGAGCATCGAGAGCACGGTGCGCGCCGTGAGGTCGCCCGCGTCGAGGGCCGCCTTGTACTTCTCGGCGGCGATGCCCGAGTTGCCGGCTCCCAGGGCGTCGTCGGCGTCGCGCAGCGCTCCCGGGCCGGACCGCGCGGCCTCGAGCAGCGCCTGCATCTGCGCCTCGTCGGCGCTCCCGAGCCACTTGAGCACCACCGTCCCCTTCGTGGCGTCGATGAAGAGCAGCGTCGGCCACACCTCGATGGGGAACTTCTCGAGGAACGGGGCGCTCTTGAGCTTCTCGGTGTCGACGGCGGCGAACACCACGTCCTTCTCGAAGGCCTTGAACGACTCGCGGGTGAAGACCTGCTCGCGCATCGCCACGCAGGTGTGGCACCACGGGGCCCAGGCATCGACGAAGAGCAGCTTCTTCTGGGCCTTCGCCGTGGCGAGCGCCTTCGCGAAGTCGTCTTCGATGAACTTCGGGCCGGTGCTGGCAGCGAGCGTGAGGGCGAGCAGAAGCGCGTGCATGGTGGGTTGAATACCACCGGGGTCTGTGAGGCGTGACTGACGAACGTCACGAATCGGGCGGGGGCCGAAGCTGGTAGAAAGCCTCTCCACCCGCGGGGCAGAAGTTGGGAGTCGGCGCAGCATGCTCGTCACGAAGTCGTTCGAGTCGGTCGAAGTGAGGCTCGGGGTCGCGAGCTCGCTGGTCGTGGCGCTCTACCGGAGCGGCGCGAGCCTCACCGCGCTCGAGGAACTCGACAAGCTGCAGACGTCGCTGCTCCAGAAGCACGCGAAGCTCAGCACCCTCACCCTCATCGGCCAGCTCGGCTCGGTGCTGAAGGTGGACGAGGCGGTGCGCGTCAAGAGCGTGGAGCTGGGCAAGAAGTACGAGAAGCAGGTGCACGGCTCGGCCATCGTGGTGACCACCAAGGGGCTGGCCGCAGTGATGGCGCGCACGTTCCTCTCGGGGTTCTTCATGGTCTCGCGGTCGGAGACGCCGATGCGCACCTTCGCCACGGTGAGCGAAGGGCTGGCGTGGCTGCAGTCGCTGCCGGGCCAGGACATGGCCCTCAAGACCGAACTCCACCTCAACGACATCGAGGACTTCGTCGCCTAGCCGCAAGCCCGCTACAACGGGCTCGTGACGCTCACCTTCGACTGGCTCCCGTTCGACCGGCTCTCGGGCCGCGAAGTGCACGACGTGCTGCAGTTGCGTGAGCGCGTCTTCATCGTCGAGCAGAAGTGCCCGTACCTCGACGCCGACGGGCTCGATCTGAAGTGCTGGCACGGGCTGGGGCTGATCGACGGGGTGCTGGTGGCGACCGCGCGCCTCGTGCCTCCCGGCGCGAAGTACGAGGCGCCGGCCATCGGCCGTGTGGTGAGCGCCCCCGAGGTGCGGCGCACGGGCGCGGGACGGGCGTTGATGGTCTCGGCCATCGCGCAGGTGAAGCGGCTCTACCCGGGGCAGGACATCCGCCTGGGGGCGCAGCGCTACCTCGAGTCGTTCTACGGCTCGTTGGGCTTCACCCCGACCGGGGAGCCGTACGACGAAGACGGCATTGCGCACATCGAGATGGTGCGGGCCTTCTGAGGACCTCGGCACGCGCCCGGACTCGCTGAGGTTGGTCGCACGCGGCGAAGCCCACCTCGCGGGCGCGACTTCACGGCCGTGCACCACAGCCCCGACCCACGGCACTTCGACACGAACTTCGCCGGCACCTTCCCGCTGTGGGACGTGCTGTTCGGGACGCACGGCGACGGCGCGCTCGCCCCGCCAGAGTGTCAAACGGGTTGACGCAACGCGGCCGCGCCCCGGGCGATACCTCCTCATGGCAACCGTCAGCGTGGTGTCCTTCAAGCCTTCTTCGTCGCTCGTCGCATCGACCTCGAGCTCGTCCACCGGCGCTGGGTTCTCGACCCTGGTCGGCGGGACCCCGGGCCTCGCGGCGTACAACACCGACCTCGCGGCGATGTCCGAGGAGAACCGGCGGCTCATGCGGCAGCAGCTCCAGGTCCAGCAGGGCGGCGCGGGGTTTGGGGCCTACTCGTCGGAGCTGGCGCAGATGTCTGCGCAGAACTCCCAGATGATCCAGCTGCAGATCGCGATGCAGCGGGAGAACCTGCTCTTCACCTCGATCTCCAACATCCTCAAGACGAAGCACGACACGTTGAAGAACACGATCAGCAACATCCGCTGATCGCCGTTCGGAATGAGTGGGGCGCGGCGCCGACAGGATGACGGGCCGGGAAATGTACAGCGGGTGGGGGAACCCTTTCACCGGAGTACGCCCCATGAGCACCGAGGACCTCAACACGACGATCGAAGAAGTCGCCGACAAGGCGAAGGACCTCACCGCGAATGGAAATGCTCTCGAGGCAACCCTGGCTGCGCGGTCTTCGTCTGTTCAGAGCTTGAACTTGAGCCGCGCGCCGACCAGCAGCGCGTCTTGCCCGTCGCCGCCCGGCGTCCGGTAGTACTGGAGGTCGGGCTGGAGGCTCAGGAACTTCGTCAGGCGCCACTTGTAAAAGGCCTCGACGTAGAACTCCGTGCCACCGCCGGGAGTGCCGTTGGCCTGCCGCGCGACGTTGAACCAGCCGAAGCCGATGCCGATGGTGTCGTCCCGGCGTGCGCCGATGCCGTGGTACGCGACCGAGGTGCCGATGAAGAGCGAGATCACGTTGCGATCGGGCTGCGACCAGCCGACCCGCGAGATGATGGTGAAGCAGCGTGGGTCGTCGTCGGCCGGGTTCAGGTAGAGCCGCTCGTCGTTCTGGAAGAAGAGCCCCCAGTCGTTGTCGAACGTGCGCGGGTTCGGCGCGTCGGTGACCTCTTCGAACTGCCCGGTCTGGCGGAAGTAGCCGACGCTGGTGGTGCCCTGGTTCTTGTTCTTCGCTCCGAAGTGGTGCGTCACCGCGACCGAGCTGATCAGGAACGTGCCGGCGCCCGGCGCGAGGGCGGAGTCGAAGCCGAAGCTGCCGATCTTCGGGGTGCCCTCGAAGAGCGAGGCCTTCACCGCGAGCCACCACACGGGTTGCACCACCGCGACCGCGCCGAGGCCGTTGGTCGGGTAGGACGGCAGCGGCGTCGAGGGCAGCATGCCGAAGTTGTTGTTGATGAAGTTGCCCCCGAAGCGAGGCGTGCCGAACTCGCGATTCGCGTCCTGCTTGCCGAGCCGGATCCGGAGAATCCCGAACAGCGATTGCTCGAAGAAGAACTCGCCGAGCTGGGTGTAGGGCGTCGCCTCGATGTTGCTGATTTCGGTCGTCGAGCCGACGAAGTCGTTGATGCCCTTGCCGTGGTTGTTCTGGCCCAGCACGTAGACCTTGCCTCCCGGCCACAGCCCCATCGCCTCGAAGTCGAAGGTGACGGCCACGTCGATGTGCCCGGTGGGCGCTCCGTTGGGGCCGGCGGTCTGCTGCGCGGCGTTGGCGAAGAGTTCCGCCGCGTAGGCGATGTCGAAGGTGACGCCGTGGGTGGCGAGCCAGGTGCGGGCGCAGCCCCACTCGCCGGTGAGGTGCTCTCCCTGGATCCAGTCGGGCGGGGGTTCCTCGGTCTCGGGGGTCGGTGCTGCGCGGCTGGTGGCGGAGCCCAGGAGCGATGCGAGGCAAATCAGTCGGCTGATCAAGCGCCTGGAGCGTACTGCACGAAGTGCCCGCAACCAGCCCGACGTTGCCGGGTTGAAGACCCCGAGGCCGGAACACCAACCAACTCGGGAGCCACACCATGAAGAACCTTCGCAAGACGCTGCTGACCCTCACCCTCACCACCGCTTCGGTCGGCGGCCTCGCCTGCGCGGGCGGAGCGATGACGGAAGACCAGACGCTGGTGGGCGAGGCGAGCTCCGCGCTGACCGTGGCGGAACAGACGGGCGACGTGACCTTCGACGCCGCGGGCGCCGAGTCGGACGCGTCGCTGGCGGCCAACGGAGACGACGCCGCCGCGCTGCCGCAGCTGCCCGCCGACGCCGACGGGGTGTGTGACCTCGGCGCGCGACGGGCCCGGGTGATCGCGCGCTACGACGTGAACGGTGATGGGCGCCTCGACGCGACGGAGCGCGCGTGGGACCGCTCGCGGTGCGTCTCGGCATCGCGCACCGGGTCCACGTGATGCGCCGCCTGCACTGGGCCTTCGACGAGAACGACGATGGGCAGCTCTCCAGCGCGAGCGCACGACGATGATCGCCGCCCTCGAGGCCCGGTGCCCGCGGGTGCGCACCAACGTGCTGGCCCGCTTCGACGCGAACGGTGACGGGACCCTCGACGCCCGCGAACGGGTTGCGTTCAAGGCAGACCGCATCGCGGCGTTCCAGGCGCGGCGCGCGCAGGTGGTGGCGCAGTTCGACGCGAACCACGACGGCGTGCTCGATGACGCCGAGAAGCTCGCGCTCAAGCAGGCAATTCAGCAGCGCCTCATCGACGGTCGCGACGCGGAGTAGTCCCGAGGGTGTTCGTCAGCCCGGGCGGCACTTGCTGTTGACGCAGACTTCGCCCACCGCACACGTGCTCTGTCCCGCGCCGGTGCAGTTCGCGCGCGGCACCTCGGTGCTCCACTGGCCGATGTGGTTGCCGCTGCTGATGTCCTGGAACGGCAGCCAAAACGCCGGGAAGCTCGGGTCCTGCGCCAGCGCGCCGCGGGCCGGGTCGAAGGCCACCATCCACAACTGGGTCTGCGCGCCGGCCGCCAACCGCAGGCCGTACGCCCGCGCGCTCGAGAAGGTGAGCCACATCACCTGGCCCGAGGCGTAGTCGTGCTTCACCGGGGCCCACTTCGGCCACTGCGTCGCGCCAGGGTCGCTGGCGCGGGTCAGCTTCACCGGGGCGCCTCCGCTCGACGACACGGCCCACAGCTCGCCGTCCGGCACGCCCGCGTCATCTGCGCTCGCGTTGGAGAACGACTCGCGGTTGCTCGGCGAGCGGTTGAAGAGCACCCAGTCGCCGTCGGGCGAGTACGTCGGGTAGTAGTTGTTCTGCCCGGAGAACGGCACGAGGGGCACGGGCGCGTCCCACCCGGTGCCGTTGAAGTGCATCGTCTGCAGCGAGGCGGACGAGACGCCGGGCACCGCGAAGCCGAACGGAGGCGCGCTCGCCGGGCGCGCGTAGACCAGGTGCTTGCCGTCGGGAGACCAGTCGGGCATCGCGCCGGGGCTGGTGACGGGAACGCTGGCGCCGGTGAAGAGGTTGCGCCACTGGATCGACGCGCCGTTCGACGTCAGCAGGTGCTGCTCGTCGGGCGAGTACGAGAAGAAGTTCGCGCTGCCGCCCAGCGCTCCGCCCATCGAGGCCACGGGTTGCTTCGTCGGCACGTTGAGCACCGAGTACGCGGCCGGCGAGGGGATGTCCTTGCCCACCACGATCTGGTTGCCCTGCCGCGAGATGACGTGACACCCGATGCAGAACGTCGCGCCGACGTCGGTGCGCGTGAGGTACGTCTGGCGGGGCGCGTTGGGGAAGCCGTAGTCGTAGCGGATCACCGTGCCGGCGCTGTTCCAGTAGTAGAGCCCGCCGCGGAGATCCTGCTCGGTGAAGCCCATCGACTGGGCCGGCGACGTGCCGACCGCGCCCGGGCTCGCC
>JBBRUE010000459.1:0-6076 GCA_038248085.1 Myxococcales bacterium
CACCGGAGGCGTTCACCGGGGGCGCCGGGTTGCCATTCGACGAAGCCGTCGTCGAGCACGAGCCCGCGGCGCCGCCGGACCCGGGGTTACCACCAGCGCCGCTGCCCACAACGGTGCCGCCGATGATTCCCGTGTTGCCGTTGTTCGTTCCATTGATCCCCGGACCGCCGTTGCCGCCCGTGCCGCCGCACGTCGAGCCGCCGCCGCTGCCAGCCGCCGCCGGGTTCGACCCGCCCGCGCCCGCGGCGCCTCCCACCGTGCCCGACCCGCCGGTCGTGCCGACAGTCCCGCTCGCGCCCGCACTTCCCGCGCCGGCGCGGAGGTCACAGCCGCGGACGATCACGCCCGCCGCGCTGTTGACGATCTGCAAAGCGAAGCTCGACTTGCCGTCCCCGTTCGCCTCGGTGCCCGTCGCGTTTGCCGAGGTGATCCGCAGCACCTGGAGCTCCGTCGACACGCTGAGGTCCTTCGCCAGCACACCGACCGCGGTCGCGCTGGCGATGATGGTGGTGTTGGTCGTCGCCCGGCTCCAGCTGGTGGCAGGGTCGTAGCCGCCATAGAGGCTGACGCCGCTGCGGAGCACGACGCTCTCGGCATACGTGCCCTGGCCGATCAGCACCGCCTTCTTCGGGACCGCCGCGTCGGCCGTGACGATCGCTGCGCCGATGGTGCGCTTGGGCGACGTCCGCGTGCCCGCATTGGTATCGAGGCCCGTGAGCGCGACGAAGATCGACTGGCTCGCGTCACCGTCAACACCGTCACAGTTCGCGTCGACGAACATCGGGTAGTCCGGCACGTCGTTGCCGATCGCCGAGCACGCGTACTCGCACCCGTTGGGCGCCAGGCCGTCGAGATCGACGTGGCCCGGGGTGCAGGTGAAGCCGCAGGTCGACGCGATGCAGTTCGAGGTCGCGAACGCGCGCGTGGGGCACGCGTTGGTGCACGAGCCGCAGTACATCGTGCTGTTGGTGGTGTCCTGCTCGCAGCCGTCGCTCACCACGTTGTTGCAGTTGCCCCAGCCGGTGTTGCAGCTGGCCACGGTGCAGGCGCTGCTCGCGCAGCCAGGCGTCCCGTTGGCCACCAGGCAGAGGTTGTTGCAGCTGCCGCAGTTGTTCACGTCGGCGCTGACGTTCTTCTCGCAACCCGAGGCATAGGCCTGGTCGCAGTTCGCGAACCCCGTGGAACACGCCGCGATGCCGCAGGTCGACGCGACGCAGGCGTAGGTCTGGATGTGCCCGTTGCTCACGTTGCAGGCCAACCCACACTGACCGCAGTTGAGCGGATCGGAGTTGAGCCCGAAGCCCTCGTCCACCGTGCCGTTGCAGTTGTTGTCGGCGCCGTCACAGACCTCGGCGCCGGTCGGCGTGCAGGCGTACTCGCAGCCGTTGCTGTCGAGGCCGTCGATGTTGAAGAAGCCGGGGTTGCAGGTGCCGATGGTGCAGGTGCCCGTCATGCACACCGGCGTGGCGTTGGCGCGCGCGCAGACGTTGCCGCAGGTGCCGCAGTTGGCGAGGGAGCTCTTGTTGAAGCCCTCGTCGATGACGCCGTCGCAGTTGTTGTCCTTCTCGTCGCAGATCTCGGTGCGAGGCATCAGCGGCTCGCACGTCTGCGGCGACCCGTTGATGCAGTTGCTGACCGTGCGCCGGCACTCGCCGGTGCCGCAGGTGGTGTCGCCGAGGTTCTCGTCAGTCATGCCGTTGCAGTCGTCGTCGCGGCCGTTGCACGACTCGGTGGTGGGCACGTGGGCGCTGCACGCGTCGTAGCCGTTGGGCGGCTTGCAGGTCTGCACGCCGGTGCAGGTGCCGATGGCGTTCATCTCGCTGCACGGCTTGCTCTGCCCCGCGCTCGCCGCCGTGCACTCACAGGTGCCGGAGGTCGGCTGGCACTGCTTGGTGACGAAGGCGCCGTTGGTGTCGGTGCCGTCGGCGCAGCGGTAGCTCGAGGGACACTGGCCGTCGAAGCTGCAGTCGCGCGCGCACACCTTGGTGCCGCCCAGCTCGAGGCAGCGGTCGCCGGGGTACGGGCAGTCGACGTTGAGCGCGCACGGCTGGCACAGGCCCGGCTTCTCGGCCACGCACGCGAACCGATCGTTGCTCGCCAGCGCGCTGCAGATGTCGCCGGCCTTGCAGCCCGCGGCGCACTTGCGGAAGCACACCAGCGACTTACCGGGGAGCTTGTCGCAGAGCGACGACTCGCACTCTTCGTCCTTCGCGCAGGCGTCCCCGTCGGGCTTCAGCGTGTTCTGGACCGGCGGGCGCGCGCAGCTGCAGCCCGTGCCCCCGAGGGCAAAGATCAAGGCGACGACGAAGAGTCGGAACACGGACATGAAGGAACTCCTGAACGGAGCTGGCGAGGGCCGCGCCAACGAGGGGACGCCACATCGTACACGGGGTGCCCCCTTCCCCGTGTTTTCGGCCGTCTGCCGCAACGCGTCAGCTGACGCACCTGCTGTAGGCAAACCCAATCACCACCGAGGGAAATCAGCCCGGCTGGGTCATCTCTTCCGGGCGAACCCAGGCGTCGAACTGCGCCTCGGTGAGCAGCCCGCTCGCCAGCGCGGCGGCCCGCAGACTGAGCCCCTCGTGGTGGGCGCGGTGGGCGATCTGTGCGGCAGACTCGTACCCGAGGTGCGGCGCCAGCGCGGTCACCAGCATCAGCGACTGCTCGACGTGGCGGGCGATATTCGCGCGCTGCGGCTCGAGCCCGTGGAGACAGTGTTCGCGAAACGAGTCCATGCCGTCGGCCAGCAGGCGGCACGACTGCAGCACGCCGTGGATCACCAGCGGCCGGAACACGTTGAGCTCGAGGTGCCCGTGCGCGCCGCCCATCGCCACGGTCACGTCGGTGCCGATCACCTGGGTGCACACCATGGTGAGCATCTCGACCTGCGTGGGGTTCACCTTGCCCGGCATGATGCTCGAGCCCGGCTCGTTCTCGGGCAGCACCAGCTCACCGAGACCCGCGCGGGGCCCGCTCCCCAGCAGCCGCACGTCAGAGGCGAACTTGAACAGGCTCACGGCCAGCCCCTTGAGGGCCCCGTGGGCGTGCACCAGCGCATCGGAGGTCGCGAGCGCTTCGAACTTGTTGGGCGCGGTGCGCAGCGGCAGCCCGGTGAGCGTGGCGAGCTCCTGCGCCACCGCGTCGGCGAAGCCCACGGGCGCGTTGAGGCCGGTGCCGACCGCGGTGCCGCCCAGCGCGAGCTCCTCGAGGTGCGGGAGCGCCGCCGCGAGGTGCCGCTGCGCGTGCCGGAGCTGGGCCGCGTAGCCCGAGAACTCCTGGCCGAGCGTCAGGGGCGTCGCGTCCTGCAGGTGCGTGCGCCCGAGCTTCACGATGCCCCCGAAGGCGCGCACCTTCGTCTCCACCTCGTCGGCGAGCGCACCCAGCGCCGGCAGCACTCGCCCGTGGAGCGCAGCGAGGGTCGCGAGGTGCATCGCGGTGGGGAAGGCGTCGTTGCTCGACTGGCTGCGGTTGACGTCGTCGTTGGGGTGCACGAGGCGGCGTTGGCCACGCTCCCCGCCGAGCAGCTCCGAGGCGCGGTTGGCGAGCACCTCGTTGACGTTCATGTTCGTCTGGGTGCCGCTGCCGGTCTGCCACACCGAGAGCAGGAACTCAGCGTCGTGCTGCCCCGCGAGCACCTCGTCGGCCGCGCGGCGAAGGGCGTCGGCCTTCTTCGCGTCGAGCCCGGCCAGCTGCGCGTTGACGCGCGCCGACGCCTTCTTCACCAACACCAGCGCGCGGATCAGCTCGCGCGGCATCTTCTCGTCGGACACCCGGAAGAAGTGGAGCGAGCGCTGCGTCTGGGCGCCCCACAACCGCTCGGCGGGCACCGCGATGGGACCAAAGCTGTCCTGCTCGGTGCGGGTGATCATCGAGCTCCGGGCCCCGGTTTGGACGGACGGAAGCTCAGGCCGTCGAGGGGGTAGACGAAGGCGGCGACGCCTCCGGGGCCGACGTGGAGGTAGATGCTCGGCGCGAGCGGCCGCACCAGCGTGTACTCGCACTTGAAGCGCTCGTTGAGCCGCGCGGCGACCGCCTTCGCCTTGTCCGGCGCGTTGCCGTGCGCGACGCCGAGCCACACCGGCGCCCCGCGATCGAGCCGGTCGCTGAGGTACTCGTCCATCTTCTCGGCGACGTCGGCCTTCGCGTTCATCTTGCCGACCGAGCTCGAGGCGCCGTCGATGATGCTGATCACCGGGCGGATGTTGAAGAAGTTGGCGACCCACCCCTGGAGGAAGCTCGCGCGGCCCCCCTTGATGAGGTTCTCGAGGATGGCGACCGTCACCACGTTGCGGCCGCGCTCGGCGAAGGCGCGCACGAAGGCCGCGGCCTTCACCACGTCGAGGCCCGCCTTGCGCGCCTGCACCGCCGCGAGCGTGCACAGCCCCGCACCGAGATCGGTGATCAGGCTGTCGACGATCTCGATGCGCGCGGCCCGGAGCTGAGGGTCGGCGCTGTCCTTGAGCTTCTTCGCCGCCGCCACCGCCGCGTCGTACGAGCCGATCAGCTTTCGCGAGGTCGTCACGCAGAGGATGTCGGGGTCCTTCCTGGCCAGGCGGGTGAAGGCCTCGACGTGCTCGCTCTCGGTGGTGCCCTGCGCCTGGGGGTGCACGCGCGCCCGCTTCACCCAGCCGTCCACCTGCGCGAAGTCGATGGTGTTGCGGGTGTCGTGCGAGATGCCGTCGACCACGATCTTCTGCGGGAGCAGGTCGACGTCGAGCGACAACGTCGTGTCTTCGTCGAGGTTGCTGCCCGGGTTGGTGACGATGCGCATGGCGTCGGTACTCTAGCCGGGGAAGTCCCCGAGCTGATCAATCCGCCGGTCGCCGTCGATTCCCAGCCCGATGAAGTGCACGCCCGCGCTCCCAGCGGCCTGGCGGTCGTACTTCGAGTCGCCCACCATCCACGCGTCGAGCGGGGCGACGTCGAGCTCGCGCAACGCGAGCCGCACCAGGTCGGGCGCCGGCTTGGCGTGCACCACGCGATCAGCGGTGGCCAGCGCGTCGAACAGCCCGTCGAGCCCGGCCCGCGCGAGGATCTTCACCGCCAGCGGCAGCACGGTGTTGGTGACGAGCGCGCGCTTCACCCCCGCCGCGCAAAGCCGCTCCAGCAGCGGCCGGGCGTCGGGGCTCACCCACATCGCGTCGAGGTGGCGGACGAACTCGGTGACGTAGAACGCGTCGAGCTCGGCGGTGGTGCAGTGCAGGCCGAACACCGGCACGTCGGCGGCGGTGCCCTGGCCGAAGGTGGGGAAGAACTCCTCACGGGTGATGGCGCGGCCACGGAAGCGCACGCCCGCCGCCTCGACGACCCGAAACCAGACCTCCTCGCTCTTCACCAGCACGCCATCCATGTCGAAGAGCACTGCGCGCGGCCACATCGGAACGGTTTATGTCCTCTGCATGGCTGAAGAGTTCAAATTCTGTCCGCGGTGCGGAGCTTCGCTGGTGACGAAGGCGCTCCACGGCAAGCAGCGCCCGGCGTGCGAGGCGGCCGGCTGCGGCTTCGTGCACTGGGGCAACCCCACCCCGGTGGTGGCGGCGATCATCGAGCACGAGGGGCAGATGCTGCTCGCGCGCGCGAAGGACTGGCCCGAGAAGATGTTCGCCCTGGTGACCGGCTTCCTCGAGGCCGGTGAGAGCGCGGAGGCCGGCGTGCTGCGCGAGGTGCAGGAGGAGACCGGGCTGAGCGGGGAGGTCGTCTCGTTGGTCGGCGTCTACCCGTTCGAGCTGCGCAACGAGCTGATCATCGCGTTCCACGTACGCACCGCGGGCGAGGTGCGCCTGGGCGAAGAGCTCGCCGCGTACAAACTGATTCCCAAAGAGAAGCTGAAGGCATGGCCCTTCGGCACCGGGCTCGCAGTGCAGGCGTGGATCGACCGCAACGTGAAGTAAACCAAGCCCCATGAACTTCGAACCCTCGCCCCGCAGCCGTGACTTCCTCGAGCGCGTTCAACGATTCATGGAAGAGCACATCACCCCCTTCGAGGCCCGCCACTGGGACGAGGTGCGCGCGCTCAACGTGGGCGGCGACTGGTCGAAGTGGGCCATTCACCCGCGCGTCGAGGCGCTCAAGGCGA
>JBBRUE010000460.1:0-6070 GCA_038248085.1 Myxococcales bacterium
CCGTCGCCACCTCGCGGAAGACGAAGTGTGCGCTCGCGGCGCCGGGCTTCTCTTCGAGCAGGGCGATCACCGGCACGTCGAAGGTCCCCTCGAGGTGGCCGGCGTCGCTCCCGAGCTGCAGGGTGCCCGTCGCCCGCTGGTCTCTCCACGCGCCCTGGAGGTCGACGTCGATTCGCGTCACCCCGAAGACCTGGCCATCCCGCAGCTTCGCGGTGAGGTTCACCGCCGGCGCCGAGGGCTTCCCGCTCGCGGTCACGTCGAGTGAGACGAGGGTGCCCGCGAGGTCCCAGGTGGGCGGAGAGAGGACGCGGGGGAAGCGCGCCAGGTCCAGCCGCTCGGCGTGGACGCTCGCGTCGAGCGAGGTGCGGGTCTTGACCAGGTGGCCCGACAGCCGGCGATCGGCGTCGTGAAACGCGAAGGGCAGCACCTCGATGCGGTCGCCCCAGGTGATGCGCGTCGGGGCCTCGAGCGACCACGCGGCGCCGGTCCACGTGAGCTCGGCGCTCTGGAGGTCGGCGCCCCGCGTGTCCTTGTCGAGCACCCCGATGACGTGCGCCCGCAGGTCGCCGAGGCCCTTCGTCGCGAAGTCGAGGTCGAGCTTGCGCCCGTGCGTGTAGAAATCGAGGGTCACCTCGTCGAACGCGCGGCCGGCGACGCGCACGCGCCGGGCGTGGAGCAGCACGTCGGTGTCCGATGGGTGGAAGACGTCGGGGACGTCGGCGTTGAGGTCGAGCTCGTCGAGCTGCACCCCGGCGATCGACAGCGCGTTGAGCCGCCCCATCGCCACCGCTGCGGGGCTCGCGAGGGGACCCTTGAGGGAGATGCGCACCAGCCCGTTGCCCGCGAGCCCGCCGGTGTCGATGCCGGCGAAGCGCTGCAGCGTGACCCCGAGCGGGCGGAGGTCCTTCGCGGTGAGGGTGCCGAAGGCGTCGACGGCGCTGGTCGAGAGCGTGCCGTGGCTGACGAGCGAGACGCCCGGGCTGGTGACCTCGAGGCGCTTCACGTCCATCACGCCGGCCGTCGCGGTGGCGCCCAGCTTCGCGGTGGCGAGGTTCTGGCCCTTCGCGTCCCACGTCGCATTGGCGTTGACGGTGCCGGCCAGGCTGGCCGGTCGCCAGTCGGTGAGCGATCCCTTCGCGTCGAACGCGAGGCCAGACGGCAGCTCGGCGCCGACGAGCTCCTGGAGATCGATGTCGGCGCCGCGCAGGGCGATCGACTCGGCCGAGGTCGTCGCCACGTCGTACTTCCCCTCGAGCGAGACCTGCGCCTTGCCGGCACGGAGCTGCACCGAGGCTTGCTTCAGGCTCACCGTGCCCTTGCCATAGACCGTGGGCTTGAGCGGCCAGCCCGGCAAGAAGGCCGCCATCTCGCGAGGCGCGGCGACCAGCTCGTCGATGGTCAGCTGCAGCGCGGGGAGTTCGGCGCGCCCCCGCAGCTTCGTGCCCCCCAGCGTCGCTGCGATGTCGTAGGTCTGCGGGCCCCCCGAGGCGCTCGCCGAGACCGTCGCCACGAGCTGCTCGTCGAGGGGCGCGGTGAGGGTGCTCTCGAGCTTCAGCGTGCCGCTCAGCTCGAGCGGGTCGAGGCGGATCTTCACGTCGCCGCGCGCGGCGAGCTTCGTGGCGGTGAGGCGCCGGGTCTCCTGGGTCAGATCGAAGAGCCCATCGACGAGCTGCACGGCGTCCAGCTCCACGCGCCAGCCGATTCGGCCCGCCGGCGCCGCAGCGGGGAGGCTCGGGGTCTTCGCCGCGACCGCGCGGAGCAGGTTCCACCCGCGCTCGTCTTCCGTGAGCCACAGCTTCGGGCCCTGCACCTCGACGCGCGTGCGGTGCACCACCTGCCGCGCCAGCGCCGGGAGATCGACGTCGGCCTCGACCCGATCGATCGACGCGACGAGCTCCCCCTCGGGCGTGAAGAGCTCGAGGTGGGTGAGCACCACGTGCCCGCCGTGGAGCTCGACGGTCTGCGCTTCGAGCTTGCCGGCCAGCGACGCGCCGACGGCCGCCAGCACCTTCTGCTTGATGAAGGCCGAACCCGCGGCGCTCTGCACGTAGAGCAACGCGCCGCCCACCAGCGCCGAGGGGATGGCGACCAGGAGCAGCAACACCAGCAGCACCCGCCGCAGCCGCTTCTTCTTGAGGGTGGTGCGCGTGTCTTCCATGGCGCTCTAGAACGCCTCGCCGATGGAGAGATGGGCGCTGCACAGGTTGTCGGGCGACCCGCCGTAGGCCTGGGCCTCGGCCATCGGCGGCACGTCGTTGAACGCGTACGGCGAGCCGGTGTTGAAGAAGCAGCCCGGGCTGCTGCGGAAGGCCGACACCTGGCCCGGGGTCACCTGCTGGGGTCCCCCGACGAAGGGCAGGCGCATCGCGAGGTCGACGCGGATCGGCCCCAGCGGCGTGCGGTAGCGGACCCCGAAGCCGACCGCGGTGTAGAGCGACTGGCCCCAGTTGGTCTTCGCGCCGATGGGGTCGGTGGTGACGAGGCCCCAGTCATTGAAGAGGGCGAGCACCCAGTTCTCCGCCACCTGCCACCGCAGCTCGAGGGCGGCTTCCAACAGGCCGTTGCCTCCCAGCGGCAGGGTGACGCCCTGGTCGTAGTTGGGCTTCGCGCACCCCGGTTGCCCCTTGCAGCTCGCGTCCTCGAGGACGACGGGCACCGCGACCTGCGGTGAGAGCCGCCGCTGGTTGAAGCCGCGCATGCTCGAACCACCCGAGAAGTAGCGCACCACGATGGGGGTGTCGTTGTCGGGCGCCAGCAACATGCCGAACTTCACGCGGCCCGCGAGCGTGAACTGTTTCTCGTGGCCGAAGCTGACGTACCCGCGCGCCTCGGGCGTCACCTTGAAGAACGACTTGAGGTCCCTGGTGGCGGCGAAGCCGACCGCGGTGTCGAGGGCGAGGTAGTAGCCCTGCCTCGGCTCGAGCTTGTTGTCGCGCTTGTCGAGCTCCACGGTGACGTCGAAGAACGAGACCACGCAGGCGATCGGAAACTGCGGGCACCCCACCGCGCCGGAAGGCACCGTCTCCCGCAGCTCGAGCGGGGTGTAGAGCAAGAAGCCATCGACGTTGATCGAGGGGAAGATGGTGAGGTCGACGCGGGGGCGCCAGATGAAGCCGACCTTGGTCTCGAGCGCGTCGTAGTTGTAGGTGTTGTCGAGCGTGCGGAGCAGGTCGACGCTGCCCTGGAACGACAGCGTGCGCAGGTCGAAGACCCGGGGGACTTCGTACTCGGTGTACAGCCGCCACACCGGCCCCCACTTCGAGGTCGGCAGCGCGCGGATGACGTCGACCACGTTGGGCAGGAAGGCGACGCCCAGCTTCGCCTTGAAGGTGAGCCGATCGAGCCGCGAGTCCTTGAGGAAGAAGCGCGAGAACCCGAGGTTGCGGTCGGTGTACTCGAAGACGCCGCGCACCTCCTGGCGGATGAGGTCGCCGCCCAGGCCGCCGCCGATGCGCACCGAGCGCATGGCCGTCTCTCGCACGTCGATCACCACCGGCACGGTGAGCGCGTCGCGATCGGGGGCGCCGCGGTTGACCTTCACCCCGGCGAACACGCCCATCTGGAAGACGCGCGACTGGGCGTCGTTCATCGCGCTCTCGCTGAAGTACAGGTCGGGTGGGACGTCGGGCCCCGCGACGGTGGCGATGAGCTTGGGCGGCACCTGGGCGCCAGGGTCGGTGGCCACGAAGATCTTCCCGAACTTGTAACGCGGCCCGGGCACGATGGTCAGCGCGAGCTCGACGCGCGCGGCGTCGGCGTCGACGAGGGCCTCCCCGGTGACCACTGCTTCCGCGAAGCCGAGCTCGCGCACGCGGAAGCCGAGCAGCGTCTTGGTCTTCGCCCAGCTGTCTTCGAGGAAGACGTCGCCGATGGCGAGCGGGAGCCCGTCGAGGACCTTCGTCCGCATGTCCGGCGTCAGCGCCTCGAGGCCCACCACGTCGAGGCTGGTGACCCGCGCCGCCGCGCCCTCGCGCAGCCGCACCAGCAGCTTCACGTGCAGGGGCCTGGTCTCGGTCACCACGTCTTCGACGACGCGCGCCTGGTAGTAGCCGTTGGCTTCGTAGAAGCGCTGAATGCGGCGCAGGTCGGCCTGCCACGCGATGGGGTCGAACCACTCGGTGTGGCCCAGCCACGGCACCCAGGCCGGCAACCACGACGACTCGTTGGTGACGACCTTTTCCTTGAGGTCGCTCTCGGCGAGCTGCTGCTCGCCCTCGATGGTGAAGTCGTCGATCTCCATCGCGTCGGGTGTCGCTGGCGCAGTCGCGCAGCCCGCGCAGGTCAGCGCCAGGCCGAGGAGGAGGAAACGCAGCGACACGCTCAGCTCTTACAGCAGGCCCCCCGGGCGTGCGCAGGTCTCTGCGCCCGCGGCCCGGGCCCCTCGTCAATCGGGTCGGTGCCATCGCATACTGCGGCGCATGGCCTACTCATGTCCGAAGTGCAGCGGTCCGGTGCAGCGGGGCAGCAGCTCGGTGGCGGGACATGCGGGGGGCGTGGTGGGCATGTTGCTGTACTCGGCCTTCGCCGGCTTCAACTGTGGGACGTGCGGCAAGGTCGAGAAGTCGAGCTTCCCCGACGAGGTGCGCTCGCAGATGACGCGCAACTCGGTGTTGATGGGGGCCGGCGCGGTGGTGTTGTTCGGCGTGGTGATCGTGGTGATCGCCGCGCTCAACTGACGGCTTCGTCAGCTCGGGGTGAAGAGCCCGACCAGCTCGGTCTTGCCCTTGACCAGCACCGGCTCGAGCGCCTCGAAGGCCATCGCGTCGCCCACCCGGTCGCGCGTCGCCTTCGAGACGAGGATCGCCCGGCCCACGGTCTTGGTCAGCGTCTCGAGGCGGCTGGCGAGGTTCACCGTGTCGCCGATGGCGGTGTACTCGAGCCGCCGGGCCGCGCTGCCCACGTTGCCCACCACCACCTCGCCAGAGTGCACCCCGACGCCGATGCGCAGCGTGGGCTCGCCGCGGGCCTGGCGCACCTCGTTGAGGGTGACCAGCGCGGTGAGCATCTCCTTCGCGCAGAGCACCGCGTTGGTGGCGTGCTGGGCGTCGGAGAAGGGCGCGCCGAAGTACGCCATCAGCCCGTCGCCGATGAACTTGTCGAGGGTGCCGCCGTGGCGGAAGACGATCTCCACCATCACCGAGTGGTACTCGTTGAGCATCGCCACCACGAGCTTGGGCGACAGCTTCTCGGACATCGCGGTGAAGTCACGGATGTCGCTGAACAGCACGCTGACGGTGCGCGCCTCGGGCTCCCCGCGATCGCCTTCCACGTCGAGCAACCGCTGCACCACGTTGGGTGAGAAGTAGCGGCCCAGCTTCTCTCGGCTGGTCGCCTCGGCCGCCACGCGCTGGAGCAGGTACCGTACGCGGCGAACCAGGTAGTGGGCGCCGGCGCCGATCAGGCCGAGCAGCACCGGGGCGACGCACGAGGACACCACCGAGAGCCCCGCGCGCTGCGCGAGGAGGAAGACGCCGATCGCCGAGACGAAGGTCACCCCCCACACCAGCCACGGCGTCAGGGTCAACGCCGCGAAGAGGATGCACGCCGCGTAGGCCACCGCGGTCACCGTGGCCGCGGCGCCCGGCGAGAACGAGAGCGGCACGCCTTCCCACTGCAGCCAGAAGAGCATCGGCACGTCGACCAGCGCGAGCGCGAGACCCGAGGCGGTGCGCACCTTCGGCACGCGCCACACCAGCAGCCACAGCGCCGCGGCCACCGCGCCGTAGGCCGCGAAGATGGGCAGGTTCGCGCGCCAGTCGGCGAGCTCCGCGACGAGGCCCTGGTACGCCGAGAGCGCGAAGAGCAGCAGCACGCCGCCGGCGCGGAGCGTGGCGATCCACCACGCGTTGCGCTCGCGCTCTTCGATGGTGCTCGAGCGCCACAGCGCGTCGGAGTCACGCACGGGCGCGGCGCTCCCCACGGCGGGCGTGCGCCGCTTCGATGAAGGAACGCGGAGCGGAGCGAACAGCACGTCGGCAGGCATCACCGACCTCTACGGCGCAAGGGCCTGGCCCGGATGTGTACGCAGGCCTGCCACTTTTCACGCGCGTCGGCCCTCGCGGGCGAGGCG
>JBBRUE010000461.1:0-6070 GCA_038248085.1 Myxococcales bacterium
CTCTTCGAACGGGTCGCTCACCACCACCGGCACGAGGTCGTGCTTGCGCCCGACGATGCGCAGCCCCTTCTCGTAGTCGCTGGCGAGGAAGTCCGAGATCAGGAAGGTCACCGTCTTCCGCTTGGCGACGTGCGAGAGGTAGTTGAGCGCCTCGCCCAGGTCGGTGCGCTGGCCCTTCGGCCTGGTGGTGAGGATGTCGGTGATCAACCGCAGCACGTGGCTCTTGCCCTTGCGCGGCGGCACCACCTTCTCGATGCGATCCGAGAAGAGGATCAGCCCCACCCGGTCGTTGTTGGCGATCGCCGAGAAGGCGATCTGCGCGGCCACCTCGGCGCAGATCTCGCCCTTGCTCCGCTCGCCGCTCCCGAACAGCCCCGAGGCCGAGACGTCGACCAGCAACATCACCGTCAGCTCGCGCTCCTCCGTGAAGACCTTCACGTAGGTGTCGTTCATGCGCGCGGTGACGTTCCAGTCGATGGTGCGCACCTCGTCGCCCGGCTGGTACTGGCGCACTTCCGAGAAGGCCATGCCCCGGCCCTTGAAGACCGAGTGGTACTGACCCGACAGCACCGAGGCCACCACCCGTCGGGTGGAGATCTCCAGCCGACGGATGCGCTTGATGAGCTCGCGCGGAAGCACGGGTCGCTCGCCTTACGGGACTTCGACGCGCTCGAAGATGCGCTGGATGATGCGCTCGGGCGTGAGCTCTTCCGCCTCCGCCTCGTAGGTCAACGAGATGCGGTGCCGCAGCACGTCCATGCCGATCGCCTTCACGTCTTCCGGCGTCACGAAGCCGCGGTGCCGCAAGAAGGCGTGGGCCTTCGCCGCCTGGGTCAGCGCGATCGTCGCGCGCGGGCTGGCGCCGTACTGAATGAAGTCGGGCAGGTCCTTGAGGCCGTACTTGAGCGGCTCGCGCGTCGCGAACACCAGCGAGAGGATGTAGTCCTTCACCTTCTCGTCGAGGTAGATGCCGTGGATCACGCTGCGGGCCGCGGCGATCTGCTCGGTGGTCACCACCTTCTGCGTCTTCGGCAGCGGCTCACCCGTCATCTTGTTGAGGATCTCCTTCTCCTCTTCGCGGGTGGGGTAGCCGACCTTCACCTTGAGCATGAAGCGGTCGACCTGCGCCTCGGGCAGCGGGTACGTGCCTTCCTGCTCGATGGGGTTCTGCGTCGCCAGCACCAGGAAGGGCGAGGGCAGCGGGAAGGTCGTGTTGCCGATGGTGACCTGCCGCTCCTGCATCGACTCCAGCAGCGCCGACTGCACCTTCGCCGGCGCGCGGTTGATCTCGTCGGCCAGCACCACGTTGGCGAAGATCGGGCCCTTGCGCACCGCGAAGCTCGCGGTCTGCTGGTTGTAGATGACCGTGCCCACCACGTCGGCCGGCAGCAGGTCGGGCGTGAACTGAATGCGCTGGAACTGCGCCGAGATCGCGTCGGCGAAGACGCGCACGGTGAGGGTCTTCGCCAGGCCGGGCACGCCCTCGAGCAGCACGTGGCCGCCGCACAGCAACCCGATGAGCAGCCGCTCCAGCATCGGCTTCTGGCCGACGATGACCTTCGAGGTCTCGAGGAACAACGGCTCGATGAAGGCAGACTCTCGCTGGACCGCCTCGGTGATCGCCTTGATGTCGGTGTTCATGGCGTGGGGTTCAGCGCAGCTGCTCGAGCTTGGCGCGCGCGTCGCTCTGCAGCTCCGGCCGCACGTCCGCTGCGTTGGAGGCCACGTAACGCTGGTAGTACGCCCGCGCGTCGTCGACCCGGTTCATGCCCCGGTATGCCTCGGCCAGCCCGTACAGCGCGTCAGACCGCGCGGGATCGAGCTTGAGCGCGTACTGGTAGTCGACCGCCGCCTCGGCAAAGCGGCGCAGGCCGATCAACGTCGAGCCGCGCGCGACGTAGCCCACGGTGAGCGCCGGCTCGAGCTTGAGGCTCTCGTTGAGGTAGTTGAGCGCCTCGCCGTAGCGGCGCTGGGTGATCAGCTGCACCCCGCCCTCGTAGTACTGGCGCGCCTGGGTGCGGGTCGACTCGGCGACCGGGCCGGTGCCGGGGGCCTTGTTCGCCTCCTGGGGCGAACCCCCGCCCGACTGGGTCATCTTCTGCTGCGCGCGCGCGATGTTGTCGGCCGCGCTCTTCTTCACGCTCGGGTCCGGCGACACCTGCTGCACCTTCGACCAGCGGTCGATGGCCTGCGAGTAGTAGCCGAGCACCGCGTAGCTGTTGCCCAGCTTGAAGAGCGCCTCGACGTCATCGGGGTTGCCGTTGACCGCGTCCTGGTACGCGAAGCTCGCCTCGCGGTACTTCTTCTCGGCCCACAGCTTGTCGCCCTCGGCGACCTTCCTGGCGGCGATCGCCCCGAGGTTCGTCGCGGGTGCCGGCGCGGGCGTGGTGGTGGCCGTCGGTGCCGGCGTGGTCGTCGGTGCCGGAGTCGTCGCCACCGGGGCCGGCGCGGGCTGCGCGGCCTTGAGCGTGGCGATCGACTCCTTCGCCTTGTCGATCCACTTCTGCTCCGTCGCCCGGGTCTCCTTCTTCAGGTACGTCTCGTAGGCGGCGATCGCCTTCTCGTTCTGACCGGCGCCCTTGTACGACTCCGCCAGGCCGTAGAAGCCGTCGGCGTCGTTGCTGTCGAGCGCGGTGTACTTCTCGTACGCCTGGGCCGCGGTGGGAAAGTCCGACGACTTGCGCGCCGCGTAGCCGAGGTTGAACCACGCCAGCTTGAACGCCGGGTCGGCCTCGGTCGCCGCGCGGAACTGGGCGATCGCGTCGCTCGCCTTCTTCTGCTTGAAGAGCACGCTCCCCAGCCCGTTGAGCGCCGGCGCATAGCCCGCGGTCGCCTTGATCGCGTCCTGGTAGGCCGCCGCGGCCTCGTCGAGCTTGCCGGCGGCCAACGCTGCCTCACCCTTTTCGAAGGCTGCCTTCGCCGGGGCGGAAGGCACCGCGGCGAAGCCTGTCATCGACATCAGGAACAGCAGCGAAACCAGCATCTTGCGCATGTTGAAAGTCTCCCGCGGGCCGTCAAGGCCACGTGTGCCCACACCAACGCACGGAGGGTTAGCAAAGTTCACCGCCCGGTGCGACCTCAGGTGCGCGAACCGGCGCCCAACGATCACCCGGGAGCGGTTTTCTTCTTGAGCAGCCCGGGGACGCTGAGCACGGCGATGGCGCTGACCACCAGCCCCGCGCCGATCGCTTCGCGCCAGTCGAGCGGCTTGCCGAAGCCCACCGCCCACAGCGTGAGCGTCGCCACCACGCCCGCCAGCAGGCTGGAGGCGCGGTTGACCGGCACCGAGAACGAGTTCTCGCGGGAGTCGAGCAGCACCAACGCCCCGAAGATGCCCGTGCCCTGCGACAGCACCCCGATGGCCACCGCCCAGCCCGCCTGGGTGCTGAAGGGCAGCTCGAGGAACCCCCGACGAACGTCGTCGGCTGAGGGCCCGGCCAGCAGGGCGAGCAGCACCAGGCCGAGGAACGCGGCGGGCGTGGAGACGAGCTGCTCTTCGACGAAGTAGCGGCGCGTCACCTCGACCGAGTCGCTCTTGGCCATCTTCGACATGAAGCGCAGGCGGATGAAGTAGGCCGCGAGGTACGCGGTGACGTCGATGATCCCCACCAGCGGCATCGAGAACGACTCGTCGCGGCCGATCAAGGTGACGAACAGCGAGCTCAAGGTCAGCCCCGTCGCGATCCACGACATCCACTGCACCTTGCGGCCGGAGATCTTGTCGACGACCGGCGCCATCGCCAGCATGCCGCCGCGCATCAGCAGCATCATGAAGACGATGCTGACGCCGCTGATCGTGTACGCGAGCGTGGTGGTGGTCAGGATGGTCGCGCCGCACAACCCCGACGCCGCGGTCCACTTCGTGGGGAAGGGCACCGCCCAGCGGCCGATCTGCTTGCGGCCCGCGCTCCGCCACCACCCCGTCCCGACGAGGAACGCCACCATCGCCAGGAACGACGAGAGGGTCGACAACGGGAGGATCATGTTGCCCGGCACCCTGGCGCCGAGCTTCCCGTCCGAGAGCGCCTTGGTGAAGGCGGAGTACGGCGCGTAGGCGGCGAAGTAACCGAACGCCCACCACCAGATACTGACGTGTCGCTCCCTGAGGTTCGTCAAGGAGCGCAGTTTGTCACAGTCACGTTACGAAGCGCCGAGGGACTTCTTCGCCGCGGCGACGACGTGCGGCACGGTGAGCCCGTACTTCTCGAAGAGCACCTTGTCAGGGGCAGAAGCGCCGAACGTGTCGACGCCCACCGCGACACCGTGATCGCCGATCCACCGCTCCCAGCCGAAGGTCACGCCGGCCTCGACCGAGACGCGCGCCTTCACCGCCGCCGGCAGCACCGACTCACGGTACGCGGGGTCCTGCGCGTGGAAGTGCTCCATGCACGGCATCGACACCACCCGGGTCGGCACGCCGCCCTTCTCGAGCTCCTCGCGCGCGCCCATCGCCAGCTCCACCTCGGAGCCGGTGGCGATGAGGATCACCTTCGGCGCCGCGGTGGCCTCGGCCAGGACGTAGGCGCCGCGGTGCAGGCCCTTCGCCGAGCCGAACTTCGTGCGATCCCACACCGGCAGCTTCTGGCGAGAGAGCACCAGGCCGGTCGGCCCCTTCTGGCGCTCGAGCGCGAAGACCCAGGCCTCCGCCGCCTCGGCCGCATCGGCGGGCCGCACGGTGCACAGGTTGGGCATGCCGCGGCAGGCCATCAGCTGCTCGACCGGCTGGTGCGTCGGGCCGTCTTCCCCCAGCCCGATGGAGTCGTGCGTCCACACGTGCACCACCGGCAGGTGGCTGAGCGCCGCCAGCCGCACCGCGGGCCGCATGTAGTCGACGAAGCAGAAGAACGTCGCGGTGAAGGGCCGCACCCCGCCGTGGTACGCCATGCCGTTGGCGATCGCCGCCATCGCGTGCTCACGCACCCCGAAGTGGATGTTGCGGCCCGCGCCGGTCTGGCCGTTGAAGTCGCCGCCGTCCTTGAGCGAGGTCTTGGTCGAGCCGCTGAGGTCCGCGTCGCCGCCGATCAACTCCGGCACCACCTTCGCCAGCGCGTTGAGCGCCTGGCCGGCCGCGGTGCGCGTCTCGACGCCCGTGCCCGCGGGGAAGCTGGGGATCGCCGCCGGCATGCCCAGCGGGAGATCGCCCTTCATCACCCGCTCGAACTCGTGGGCGAGGGCCGGGTGCGCCGCGCGGTACGCCTCGAAGGCCTTACGCCACGTGGCCTTCGTCGCCTCGCCGTGCGTCACCGCCATGCGGAAGTGCCCCAGCGCCGCCTCGGGGATGAAGAACTTTTCATCGCTCGTCCACCCCAGCGCCTTCTTGGTCAGGGCGATCTCGTCGTTGCCCAGCGGGCTGCCGTGCGACGACGACTTGCCGGCCTTGTTCGGCGAGCCGAAGCCGATGGTCGTCTTGACCACGATCATCGTGGGCTTGCCGGTCTCGGCCTTGCCGGCGGTGATCGCCGCGTCGATCGCCGCGAGATCGGTGTTGCCGTCCGCGACGTGCAGCACCTGCCAGCCCCACGCCTCGTAGCGCTTGGCCACGTCCTCGGTGAACGAGATCTTCGCCGGGCCGTCGAGCGTCACGTCGTTCGAGTCGTAGAGACAGATCAGCTTGCCGAGCTTCAGGTGACCGGCGAGCGACGCGGCCTCCATCGCCACGCCTTCCATCACGTCGCCGTCACCGACCAGGCAGTACGTGTGGTGGTCGATCACCGTGTGGCCTGGCTGGTTGAAGCGCGCCGCGAGCGCCCGCTCGGCGATGGCCATGCCCACCGCGTTGGCGTGTCCCTGCCCGAGCGGCCCCGTCGTCGCCTCGACGCCCGGCGTGTGCCCGAACTCCGGGTGGCCCGGCGTCTTGCTGCCCCACTGGCGGAAGTTGAGGAGATCGTCCTTCGACAGCGCGTAGCCGGTGAGGTGGAGCAGCCCGTAGAGCAACGTCGAGCCGTGCCCGGCCGAGAGCACGAACCGATCCCGATCGGCCCACCCCGGCGCCGTCGGGCAGTGCTTGAGGTGCTTCTGCCAGAGCACGTACGCCATCGGCGCCGCGCCCAGCGGGAGCCCGGGGTGCCCC
>JBBRUE010000462.1:0-6064 GCA_038248085.1 Myxococcales bacterium
AGCGGCGCGCGCGCGTGGCGGCTGCTGGTATCGTAGCGCAGCACGCTGGCTTCGAAGCGCAGGTCACGCGGGTCTGCGCCGAGCCACACCGCGGCCTCGAGGAAGTGGAAGCGGTGCTGCTGGTGGTCGTCGCCCCGGTTGGTCGTCGCCACGCCGCCGAACTCCACGCGCGCGCGGCCCGCTACGAAGCCGGTGCCGTCGGGGCGGTAGTACGGAGCCCAGGCTCCTCCGAGGAACACGCGCCGGTTGAGGTCGAAGTTCACCTGCATCACCCGGCCCCGGTCGTCGCGGAACCAGCCCGGCGGCGCCTCGGCGATCGCCTCTTCGAAGGGCCAGTGTTCGTGCTCGAGGGCCCGGCGGGTGAGGTCGGTCAGGTACGTGAAGCAGGTGTCGCTGAGCCGGGAGAGCGGCTCCTCGCCTTCCACGCCGTCGACCAGCACCCGGTTCGGGGCGGCGAAGCAGACGCGGCGCTGCGGGTCGCACTGCACGCGGAACTCGCCGGACGGCACCTGCTTCGTCGGAGTGAGGGTGAGGCAGGCGACCGGCCGCTCCCAGTCGAGCCGGGACTTTTCGCCAGCGGCCGGTTGTATGGGGACGTCGTACGCACCGAGCAGCAACGCGAGAGCGGAGAGCATGGGCCGGGGCGAGGTTCAGGGCGTGTGCCTCGCGCAGCCGTGCGGAGTCCGGGTGGGGGCAGCGCAGGTTCTTGCTCAGTGCGCAGGGCGAGGGGAATCAGTCGCGCGCCGGGTCTGAGTTGAATACACGCGCGCCCGATGTCGCGTGGTGCGCTCCGATTGCTGCAGTTGGCCCTGGTGGTGCTGGGGCTGCTCTGCGCGCTCGAGGTGCTGTGCCGCGTGGTCCCCGAGGGCCTCGCCGCCGTGGCCCATCGCGTCCGCTTCAAGCTCGCCCTGCTGCACGCGAAGGGCCCGGTCGACTTCGTCGCGCTCGGCAGCTCGCGCAGCAACGACGGGCTCGCGCCTTCGCTGCTCGGGCTGGGCTCTGGCTTCTCGGCCGCCACGCCCTCGTCCTCGCTGCCCACGCTCGAGTTCTTCGCGGCGAACCTCGGGCCCCAGCGCCGCGTCTTCGTCGAGCTCTCCATTCCGATGAGCGCCGCCACCGCGATGGACGTCGACGCGGTGGCCGCGCCCGGCACGTACGCGGGTGATCCGCTCGGGGCCTGGTTGATGGAGCGCTCGGCGTTGCTCAAGGTGCGCCGCGCGTTCGCGCTCGAGAACCTCCCGCGCGTGCTGGGCCTCGTCTTCGCGGGCTCGCTCGACGGCTCGGAGTGGTTCCGCTCGAGGCAGTTGAGCGAGACCTTCCGTCCCCCGTCACCTCCCGAGGGCGTGAGCGACGACGCGGCCTGGGTGCCGAGCGTTCCCGGGGAGGCCGCCGGTCCGCTCGATGAAGACGGCGAGCGCGTGGTGGCCGGCTACACCCGCGCCGTGACTTCGCTGCGGGCGCAGGGAGCGACGGTGGTCTTCGTCGCGCCCCCCATCGGCAGTGGTTGGCGCGAAGACGAGTGCGCTCCCGCGGTGCGTACGCTGCGGGCCGAGGTCGCGCGCCGCACCGGTGTGCCGCTGGTCGACTTCACCTGCGCGCAGGTGGACGACCGCTGGTTCGTCGATGGCCAGCACCTCTCGGCGCCAGGCCGCGCGAAGTACTCGAAGGTGCTCGGGGAGGCGCTGCGTGCTCTTCCATAGCGCCACCTTCCTGCTGTGCGTGACGGTGTTGATCACCGCCTACTGGCTGGCGCCCTGGCACCGCGCACGGCTGGTGCTGCTCTTCTCGGCCTCGCTGGTCTTCTACGGTTGGCGCCACTGGCCCTCGGTGTTCCTGCTGCTGGCGAGCATCACGGTGAACTACGCGCTGGGCCGGCTGCTCGAGCGGCGGCCGTCGAAGGCGCTGCTCGCCGCGGGGGTGACGCTCAACCTCTCGCTGCTGCTGTACTTCAAGTACGCCCGCTTCCTGGTGGACCAGTTGATCACCCTCGGCGGGAAGCTGGGTCTCGAGCTCCACGTGCCCAAGCCCGACGCGTGGGCGCCGCTGGGCATCTCGTTCTTCACCTTCCAGGTCGTGGCGTACCTCGTCGACGTGTACCGCAAGGAGATCCCCGCCGAGCGGAGCGTGCTGGTCTTCGCGGTCTTCAAGTCGTTCTTCGCGCAGTTGGTGGCCGGGCCCATCGTGCGCGGGAAGGAGTTCCTCCCGCAGATCCGCGCGAAGGCGACGTTCGACGCTTCGCGGCTCCACCGGGGGGCGTGGCTGGTGTTGACCGGGTTGTTCCTCAAGGTGGGCGTGGCCGACGTCATCGGCGACTACGTCGACTTCGCGTGGAAGGACCCCGCGTCGCTGGGCATCAACAACGCGTGGCTCACCGTGTACGGCTACGCGGCCCAGTTGCTCGCCGACTTCTGGGGCTACTCGACGATGGCGGTGGGCCTCGGGCTCTGCTTCGGCTTCGTGTTGCCGGTGAACTTCGAGAACCCCTACGGGTCGGCCTCGCTGCGCGAGTTCTGGAGGCGCTGGCACATCACGCTTTCCATCTGGCTGCGCGACTACCTCTACAGTCCCCTCGGTGGAAATCGCGGCGTGTCGAAGTCGCGCGCGGCGTTCAACCGGCTGCTCACCATGGCGCTGGGCGGGCTGTGGCACGGGCCGGGGTGGAACTTCATCATCTGGGGCGTGCTGCACGGCGTGTGGATGGACCTCGAGCTCTTGACCGAGAAGTCCCGCGCGCGTTGGCCGAAGTGGCTGGGCGTGGTGATCACCTTCCACGTGGTGGTGTTCCTGTGGATCCCCTTCCGCGCGCCGTCGATGGGCGCGATGGCGGTGTTGATCAGCCACCTCTTCACCGCCCCGTGGGACATCAACACCCCCACCCAGACGGCGGTGATGACCTTCGGGTTCCTCGCGCTGCAGAAGCCGCTCTTCGGCCTGGTGCGCGGTGACAGGCCCGCGTCGCTGCGACCCTGGCTGGAGCTGGTGCTGGCGGCGTTGATGGTGTGGCTGCTGCTCGCCTACGGGAGCGCGCGGCAGGACTTCATCTACTACGTGTTCTGATCAGCCCAGCGCGCCGTGCACGGCGGTGGCGAGCGCCACGAGGGAGAAGGGCTTGGCGAGGAAGGGCTGCTCGCCCTCGGCGCGTGGGGAGCCGGACATGAAGAGACACCGGAGTTCGGGGCGAGCGGCGCGCAGCCGGCGCGCGAGCTCGTCCCCTCCGAACTCGGGCAACACCACGTCGGTCAGCAGGAGATCGAACGGCGTGTCGGCGAGCGCGAGGGCCTCGCTGGGCGCGGACGCCGTCAGCACGCGGTACCCGAGCCGCTCGAGCATCGACTTCGCTACGCGGAGCAGCGAGGGCTCGTTCTCCACCAGCAAGACCGTCGCGGTGCCCCGCTTCAGCTCGGGCTCGTGACCCGTCGGCCGGCCCGCTTCGGGGCTCGCGGCCGGGAAGTGCACGGTGAAGGTGCAGCCCTGGCCAGGTTCCGTGTCGACCTCGATGCAGCCGTGGGCCTGGCGCACCAGCCCGTAGACCGTCGTCAGCCCGAGGCCGGTGCCCTGGCCCGGCGCCTTGGTGGTGAAGAAGGGTTCGAAGACGTGTTCGAGCACGCCCGGGGCCATGCCCGGGCCCTCGTCCTTCAAGGAGATCACCGCGTACGGGCCCGGCTTCAGCTCGCGTTGCGTCGCCGCGGCCTCGTCGAGCGTCGCCATGCCAGTGGTGAGGGTGACGTGGCCCCCGGTGCCCATCGCGTCGCGCGCGTTGGCGACCAGGTTGGTCAACAGCTGGTCGAGGTGCGAGGGGTCGAGCAGCACCGGCGGCGTGGGCGCGGGAGAGAAGGTGATGGTGATGCCTTCCCCGATGAGGCGGCGGAGCATCTTGAGCGTGCCTTCGATGGCCGCGTTGAGGTCGAGCACCTGGGGCGAGGACGGCTGTTTGCGGGCGAACGACAGCAGTTGCCGGGTCAGCTCGGCGCTGCGGTGGGCCGCGTCGAGGACCTCCTCGAGCTCGGGGCGGGCCTCCGAGCCCGGCAGCACCACTGCGAGCGCCTGCTCGACGCCGCCGAGGATGACGGTGAGCATGTTGTTGAAGTCGTGTGCCACGCCGCCCGCGAGCCGCCCGATGGACTCGAGCTTCTGCGACTGCGCGAGCTTGACCTCGAGCGTGGCCCGTTGCTTCGAGCCGTCCATGGCGTCGAGGGCGAACGAGAGCGCCTCCCCCACCTGCCGCAGCAGCTCGCACTCCGCGTGCGAGAAGAACGCGGGCTGCGGTGCGTAGAGCGAGAGGGTGCCAGCGAGGTGCCCGTCGATTCGAAACGGCACCGACACCATCGCGAGGTAGCCGCGCGCGAGCGCCTTCTCGCGCCACGGCAACATGCGGGTCTCGCCGGCGATGTCGGCGCAGAGGTCGAGCTGGCCCGTGCGCATCGCCACGCCCGTCGGCCCGAAGGCCGTGTCGTCGGTGTCGTCGGTGATGACGATGCCGTCGAGGTAGCCGTCGACGTGACCCGCGCTCGCCACCGCCCGCACGCGGTGGTCGTCACCCAACAGCCCGACCCATGCCATGCGGAAGTGGCCTGCGATGGCGACCTCGCAGATTGCCTGGAAGAGGGCCTGGCGCTCGTGCACCCGCACCACGGCGTGGTTCACCCCGGAGAGCATGCCGTACAGGCGGGTGAGCTGCTGCAGCTCGGCCTCCGCGCGCCTGCGCAGGGTGAGGTCGTGGCCGAAGCCGCAGACGAAGTCGACGCCGTCGATGCACAGCCAGACCGAGCGGAGCTCCTTGGGCACGCGCCGGCCGTCTTTGTGAAGATGGGTCGTCTCGAAAGCTTCGACCGGGCCCGCCTTGAGCCGGTCGAGGTGTTCCGGGAAGCGGGGGCCGAAGTCGGGGTCGATGCCGGTGACGCCGCGGGCCAGCAGCTCGTCGCGGGTGTAGCCGAGGCTGCGGGCCGCGGCCTCGTTGACCCACGCGAGGCTGCCGTCGCGCCGCGCGAGGTAAACCTCCTCGCGCGCGCCTTCGAGCATGAACTGGAACTGTTGAGGGTCGAGGTGCATGCGGCGCCCACCGTGAACTCATTCGGGCGGAGGCGCAACGCGCATTCGGCGTCGCCTGCGATCAGCCGCGAGCGCCGCGAATGGGGGCGTGCAGCGCCTTGTCCAGCGGTCAACGCGCGCGGAAGGGCAAGGCGAGCAGGGCGGGCCAGGAGCGCTCCTCCGTACCCAGCTCGGCGACCCCGATGCACATGCCGACGTGTCCCGCACGCGGCTGCGCCCGGTAGGTCCCCAGGAGCCGGTCCCACCACGAGAGGTTGAAGCCGAAGTTCGAGTTGGTCTCCTCCAGCACCACGGAGTGGTGGACGCGGTGCATGTCGGGCGTCACCACCAACAGGCGAACCACGCGGTCCACGTGGCCAGGCAACGAGACGTTCCCGTGGTTGAACATCGCCATGCCGTTGAGGACGACCTCGAAGACGATGACGGCCGAAGGTGAAGGGCCGAGCACGAGGATGGCGGCGAACTTGATGAGCATCGAGAGGACGATCTCCCCCGGGTGGAAGCGCACGCCGGTGGTGAAGTCGTAGTCGGGGTCGGCGTGATGCACCCGGTGGAGCCGCCACAGCGCCGGCACGAAGTGGAACATCACGTGCTGGGCCCAGATGGTGAGGTCGAGCGCCAGCAGCGCGACGAGGAACTCGAGCCCCGCCGGTCCCTCCCAGAGGTTGAGCACGCCCCACTGACGTTCCATCGCGAGGGCCGCGAGCCCCACCGCGGCGAAGGGGAAGAGGAGTCGCACCACCACGGTGTTCAGCACGGCCAGCCCGAGGTTGTGCGCCCACCTCCGCGCCTTCGACGTCGTCAGCGCGCGCCGGGGGCGGAAGAACTCCCAGGCCGACATGGTGACGAGGAGCGAGAAGAAGAAGCCGAGGCGGACCGCGACCTCATGCGCGCGGAGGAAGCTGTCCATGGGCCTGTGAGCCGGGCCACGCCGTCCGGGGTTCCGCGGAACGCGATTCGAAGTGAGCGCGCCGGTCACCGCCGGGGGCCCGAAACGGGGTTGATCCCGAAGCCG
>JBBRUE010000463.1:0-6058 GCA_038248085.1 Myxococcales bacterium
ATGCCCGCTCGTAGCCGGCCTCGGCCAAGCGCCGCAGCCGCTCGGCAAACCGCTTCGCATCGTCAGGCCGTGCTCCAAAGACCGACGACTTGGGCACCAGCTCGAGCGCTCCCCGGGAGATCGCCTCGTAGTTGAGGTCGACGCCCGAGGTCGAAGAGCGCTCCGAAATCACCACCACCGGCGTGGGGCGCTCCCGCATCAGCGCCTCGATGGCCTTGAGACCACCCATGCCCGGCATGTTCAGGTCCATCGTGATCAGGTCGGGCTGGAGCGAGCGGACCTGGGCGACGGCCTCCTCGCCCGTCTTCGCCTCGCCCACCACCATCAGGCGGGCGTCGAGCTCGAGGGTGCGCCTGAGCACCTCACGGCTGAGGGCGGAGTCATCGACGATGAGGACGCGGTATTTCGCCATCGCCTTGGTCAGTTATTGCAGCTGATGCCCATCGGCTGTGCGCCGGAGAGCACGCCAGTGCCCCGGGTACACGACATCGAGCCTCGAACGAAGACTACCCCCACGCTGCCCCCCCCACCGCCGCCGCCTTTGCCGCCGCCGCCGTTGCCTCCCGGGGCGCCGTTGGGCGAGGCGCCCGCCCCCCCGACGCCGCCGACCCCGCCGCCGCTGCCGCCGTTGTCCGCCGCCGGTGCCGCCAGGGCCGAGCTGATGGGGCCGAGCGCTCCGGGGGCCGAGCCCTGGCCGGTGTCGCCACCCTCGCCGCCGCCTCCGCCGTTCGCGGTGACGAAGCCCCGGTTGAGGTTCACGACCTTCGCTTCGATGAGCACCATGCCTCCACTGCCGCCGCCGCCTGCGCCGCTGCCATCGTTCACGCCGGGCGCACCCCCGCCACCGGACGCCGTCACGATACCTCCATCGAGCGAGAAGGAGTCGGAGACGATGAGCTCGAGCGCGCCGCCGCCCGCGCCACCGGGCGTGGCACCACCGTCCACCGCGAAGCCGACGGCGCCAGGGCAGCCCGCGCGGAGCGGAGAAACCGACCCGTTGCCCGTGCCACCCAGGCCTCCTGATTCGCCGCCAGCGCCGCCGTTTCCTCCGAAGGCGCCTCCGCCGCCGGCCTGCTTGAGCGCCACTCCGGGCCCCGCCGCACAGGCCGCCGCCGGCGACCCCGCGGGGGCCCCCGCGACGATCGGCGCCACGCTGAGTGTCCCGTTGATCACCGCGTCTCCGAGCACGATCAGCTGCGCCGACCGGCTCCCGACGAAGCTGAGCCGCGCCCCGGGGCCGACAGTCAGGCTGGTCATGGCGAACACCGCGACCCCCGCGTCGTCGACGAACGAGAAGATCGGGGGCGCGCCGCACTCGCTCGTGGTGATCGAGAGCGGAGTGCTGGTGGAGATCACCGTGTCGCACGGCCCGCCATCGGGGCTCTCCAGCCGCCAGCCCGCATCGGGGTAGGGGAGATCGGTGGCGGCCGTGCGGAGGTTGAGCGGGCTCCCCTCGATCCACTTCACGCAGTTGCCAGCCAGGCAGAGGCCGGTGGCGCAGCTGGTGAGATCGGAGTCCGGCAGCTCGTCGCAGGTCGTGGCGTTCGCGCAGCTCGCCGGGTTCCAGCGGCGGCAGGGTGGTGCGGTGCCTGAACAGGTGCCCCCCCCGCAGGTCATCGCGCCGGTGCAGGTCGAGTTGGCGGTGCAGGCGCGCCCGTCGTCGCACGCCGTCCCCGGCGCCAAGGCCTCGCAGGGGTTCACGACGCACGCCCCGGCCGCAGTGCAGACGCCCGCGCTGCACGTCGTGCCCGCGGGAGCGCGCGGGTACATGCAGCCGCACCCTGCGTCGCCCACCTGGCAGTCGCCGCGCGTGCACTGGGAGGTGTCGCAGCCGGCATCGGGACCGCCGCCTCCGTCATCGACGCCCGCGTCAGCACCGGCGTCGGGCGCCTCGCCGACGAAGCGGAACTCGAGCGTCGCCCGCTGGCCGCGCACGAGCGTCACCTGCTTCGTCTCGGAAGCGAACTCGGTGCCGGCGCAGTCGGTGGTGGTGAAGCGCTTGACCGTCACGGCGACTTCGCCCGTGAGATCCCGGTTCTCGCTCAGGCCGATGACGATCAGGTCGTCGCCGATGGCGCGGTTGAGCGAGGCAGGCACCAGGTTCACGGTCGCGCCGCCCGCTCGCTTCGCCGACGCGCCCACGCACTTCGTCTTCGTCTCGTTCTCGAAGACCAGGTTGATTCGCGCGCCCGCGAGCTGCTCGCAGGCAGCGGCCACCATCGCGAGCACCACCAGGGACAGCCAGGATCGCATCGGCGGGGAAGTGTACGCGCCTTCGACGGAGAATCGGCCCGGAAAGGGCCCTTCGCTACAGGCTGCACCCACCGCGCTGGTCGTAAAATTCCCCTGTCAGTCCCGGCCCGTAAGGTGCGAGGCACATGGCGAAGCGCGACGATCGACAGCTCGAGATGAACCTGGCCTCCGCCCCGAAGCTGCGGGTGATCCAGGGCCTGGGGCAGAAGCAGCAGGAGCCGCTGGCCTCCCGGGACGCCGTCACCCGCGTGCTGATCGAAGCGGGCGCCGATCTCCTGCTCCGCCGCATCAGCTCCGAGCGGGCCGAGGTGATCGAGCAGGAGGTCGACGAGATCTTGCGGTTGTTCGATCTCGTCGACGACAACCGGCTGCTGTTTCCGGTGCTGCAGAAGAAGCTCGACGCCCTCGAGCAGTTGATGCGGGAGACCCGCGAGAAACGCCGCCGCGTCACGCGCCGGTGAACCTGTCGTTTCAGGTGTTTGCGCCGTTCACCCGGTGGACCTAGCATCTGGCCTTCGTACCCGTGTCCCTCGAAACCTACGGCCGCTACCAGCTGCTGAAGAAGCTCGCCACCGGGGGCATGGCGCAGATCTACCTTGCGCGGCAGCTGGGCCCCGAGGGCTTCGAGAAACTGCTGGTGGTGAAGCGCATTCTTCCGCACCTCGCGGAGAACGAAGACTTCATCACCATGTTCCTCGACGAGGCGCGCATCGCGGCGCGGCTCAACCACCCGAACATCGTGCAGATCTTCGATCTCGGCGCGCAGGACGACACCTACTTCATCGCGATGGAGTTCATCCACGGCGAGGACATCCGCCGGGTGTGGAAGCACGCCGACAAGATCGGCCAGCCGATTCCCCTCGCGCTGATCTGCCGCATCATCATCGATGCCTGCGCGGGCCTCGACTACGCGCACAAGAAGCCCGACTCCGCGGGGCGGCCGCTCAACATCGTGCACCGCGACATCTCGCCGCAGAACATCCTCGTGTCGTTCGAGGGCGGGGTGAAGGTGGTCGACTTCGGCATCGCCAAGGCGGCGGACCAGGCCACGGTGACGAAGTCGGGCGTGCTCAAGGGCAAGTACTCGTACATGTCGCCCGAGCAGGCGGCCGGGCAGCCGATCGACTGCCGCTCCGACATCTTCGCGCTGGGCGTGGTGCTCTACGAGCTGCTGACCGGCACGCGGCTCTTCAAGCGGGCCACCGACATCCAGACGCTCAACGCGGTCACCGAGTGCAAGGTCGCGCCGGCCTCGTCGATCAACGACCGCGTGCCCGCCGACCTCGACGCGATCGTCATGAAGGCGCTCACCAAGGACCGGGACGCCCGGTTCTCCGAGGCCCGGCACCTCGGGGCCGCGCTCGAGAGCTGGTTGATGGCCAACAAGCTCCCCTCGGGCTCCGCCGCGCTCGCGGAGTTCATGCACCACATCTACGCCGAGCGCCTCGCCCGGGAGCAGGAGGAGGGGCGGTTGCTGGTGGAGACCGCCGAAGGTTCGCGCGGGGAAGAGCCGCCTTCCGACCGCGAGAAGGCGACGCCCTCGATTGGAGGACTGCGGCGGTCGACCAAGTCGCTGCGCAGCTCGTCTCCGTCGCAGCCGAAGCAGAAGCGCGAGCTCGAGCCCACCATGGCCGAGCGGCTGCCGAGCCGGAGCGGCGGCACTTCGAGGAAGAGCGTCGACCGGGCGCTCGAAGCGCCGCTCCCCGCGCGGCCGGTGCCAGCGCCCGGCACCGATCACCCCACCGACGCGAGCATGCCCACCCAGAACTCCGAAGGCAGCCGGCGGCCGCTCTTCGTGGTGGTGGGCGTGGTGTTGCTGGCGCTGGCCGGGCTGGGGGTGTGGACTGTCGTGGGCAGCAAGACCGCGGGCTTCTCGCTCGAGTCCCAGCCGCCCGGGGCGTCGATTACCGGCAACGGCCGGGCGTTGTGCACCACCCCGTGCGTGGTCGACGATCTCCCGCCCGGCGAGCTCGCGTTGACCATCGAGAAGGCCGGGTTCCAGACGACGAAGCGCTCGCTGGTGCTCAAAGTGGGCGTACACGAGCCGCTCCCGCTGGTGATGCTCGAGCCGGTGAAGGATGCGCCCGTCGCCCGCCCGCTGGACGTGAAGCCGGCCCCGTCGGCGCTGGTGATCATCGAGTCCGATCCCCGGGGGGCCGAGGTGTTCCTCAACGGAGAATCAGTGGGCGTCACGCCGAGGACCCGCTCGTTGCCGCCCGGCACGTCGGTGGACCTGCTGCTCGAGCTCGCCGGCTACGCGGCGCAGTCCGATAGGTTCACCGTCGGCGAAGCCGCCGAAGAGACGCATCGCTACGCCCTCAAGGCGCTGGGGAGGACGATCGTCAAGCCGCCGCCGGTGGTGAAGAACCCGCCGCCCACCGACGTGAGGCCGCCGATCGCCGCCGCGAAAGGCACGGTGCGCTTCGTGGTCAAGCCGTGGGCCCTGGTGGACTGCCCCCAGGCCCGCTTCAAGGACACCACGCCCTTCCAGGACCAGGTCTTCCCGGTCGGGGAATTCCCCTGCACCTTCACCAACCCCGAGTTCCCGCCGCAGACGAAGATGGTCCACGTCGAGGCGAACGCCACGGTCAAGGTGAGCGTCACCTTCCAGCAGCAGTGAGCGGCGCATGACCGAGCCGGTCGTTCCGCCCAGCCTCACCCCAGCCGGTTCGGAGCCGCTGCTCGTTCCCGGCCACGTCATCGAGACCTTTCGCATCACCCGGCTCGTGGCCGAGGGCGCGATGGGGCAGGTGTACCTCGCGGTCGATGAGCAGCTCGGTCGCCGCATCGCGCTCAAGTTCATCAAGGCCGGAACGCTCGATGCGCAGGCCCTCTTTCGCTTCCGAGATGAGGCGCGCACCACCGCCCGCTTCAACCACCCGCACATCGTCACCGTGTACGCGGCGGGCGTCTTCCGCGGGCGGCCGTGGCTCGCGCTGGAATACCTCGATGGACAGACCCTGCGAGAGCGGTTCGACCAGGGCCCCCTGACCCCGATGGAGGCGCTGCGGATCGTCCGCGCCGTCGCCGACGGGCTCGCGGAGGCCCATCGCCACGACGTGGTGCACGCCGATCTGAAGCCAGAGAACGTGCTGCTTCCCCGTGACGGCCGGGTGCGGGTGGTCGACTTCGGGCTGGCGCGGCTGGTGGGGGGCGAAGCGACGGCCGCCTCGGGAACGCCCGCGTACATGGCGCCCGAGCGCTGGCAGGGAGGTCCGCCCCGCCCGGCGATCGACGTGTGGGCGCTCGGCGTGCTGCTCCACGAGGCGATCGAAGGCACGCGGCCGATCTCCGAGCTCGAGCTGGTGCGCCTGGCGTACGCGCCGCAGCCGGTGCAGCTCGGGGCCCGTGTCGCGGCAGCTCCCTGCGGCCCGCTGGTGGCCGACTGTTTGCGCATCGACGCCTCGGAGCGCCCAGGCGCTTCCGACGTCGTGCAGCGCATCGATCGATTGCTGGCGGGTCGCGACGGGGTCGAGGGCCGATCTCCGTTTCGGGGACTCGAGGCGTTCACCGAGGCCGACGCCGCCGACTTCCATGGGCGCACTGAAGAGCTCGACGCCGGTCTCGAGCGGCTGCGCACCGATGCGCTGGTGCCGATCGTCGGTCCGTCGGGGGTGGGCAAGAGCTCCTTCGTCTACGCCGGGGTGCTGCCTCGCCTGAAGGAGACGGGCACGTGGCGCGTGGTGAGCCTGCGTCCCGGGCGCAAGCCGTGGGTCAGCCTCGCGACCGCGCTGGGGTGTGAGCCGCAGGCGTTGTCGGATCATCCGGCCGGGTTGCTCGCGGAGCTCCGCCGCCAGGTCGTGCC
>JBBRUE010000464.1:0-6051 GCA_038248085.1 Myxococcales bacterium
GGAGGCGCACCTGCTGTGGGGGACCGTCGCTGGTGGCCATGCCGGGCCCTGCTTGTACCCCCCCGTCGAGGACGACGGGGGCCCGGGTGCAAACACGAATCAGCAGAAGAAATGGGTGCAGACACCGCCGTGAGAGAAAGGGCCCCGCTCCCCCGCTTCACCAAACGGGGCCCTTCCTCCCCAGCGAAGAATCAGTAGCCCGCGCAGATGTCCTGGTTGCTCGGCACGGTGAAGGCCGCCGTCGTCTCGTCGATGGACTTGAGGAAGGCGACGAGGTGGGCGACCTCGAGCTGCTCGCCCGCCGTGGTGCCGCCGTTGACGAGGAAGTTCGCCGACGCGGCCTGGTGGTGGTTGGCGTACGTCGCGGTGAAGACGTCTTCGAGCCGCTTCGCCTGCCCGTGGTGGAAGAAAGGTGCGCCCGCCGCCATCGACATCAGCGACGGCGGGTTGAAGCCCTTGATGCCCTGGGCCGGCGTGCCATCGGCCTTCCGCTCGAGCGCCGCGCCGTTGACGAAGGTGCCCACGTTGCGGATGACGCAGGTGACGCGCTCCGGGCCGACGTTGCCCGTACCGCCGTCGGCGAGCAGCACGCCGCGCTCGAGGTCCACCTTCAAGGTGTCGGTGTTGAGCGCCGCGTTGGGGAGCTGCGCCGCGCGATTCTCGGTGCGCAGCCCAGTGGCCGCGACCGGCAGGCTGTTGGCGCCGGGGAGCGAGCCATTCTTCTCCGGCGACGGCGTGTACGGCACCCGGCTGATGGTCCACTTCGGGCCGCAGTGGCAGTTCGCGCAGTTGTTGCTCATGAAGAGGGCCCGGCCCGCGGCGACGTCGGCCGGCACGAGGCCCCGCGGCGCGCGGTAGGGCTTGATGGTCTTCACGTACTCGTCGATTTCATCCCAGTCCTTCACCGCGGCGGCCGAGGCCACCACCGCCTTGGTGCTGCCCGAGAGGAAGTCGTTGCGGGTGATGTTGGTCGTGCCGCCGTCGAGCGAGACGCCGTTGGTGACGTTGAAGGCCACGTCGTTGGGCACGGCGCCGGTGGTGATGGCGCCCTTGCCGCCCGCGGTGCCGCGGGTGTTGAGCTCGAAGTCGTGCATCTCGTCGAAGATGGCCGTCCAGTTCAGCACCCGCATGTCGTTGCCGTTGTTCTTCGCGTAGGTGCCGTCGAGCGGCGTCGTCTGCCGGGGGCCCGCGGCGAAGAGCCAGGTGATGTGGTCCGACAGGCCGTCGGGGTGGCAGCTGCCGCACGAGTTCACCGAGCGATCTGCCCACCGACCGGTGCCGGTGAAGAAGAACTTGAGCCCGTTGAGTACGTGCGCCTCGGGCGTGCCCGCGGTGGGCTTGTCGGCCGAGACGATGTCGGAGTCGAAGGCCTGCTGCGCGAGGTCCACCACCGACAGCGTGCGCTCGGCCCAGTTGGCGACGTAGGCGAAGTTCGCGGTGTGGGCGACGGCGACGCCCAGCGGCACCTTGATGCCCCCCGCGCCGCGGGTCGACATCTGGGCGAAGGCTGCGTCAGGCCCCAGCACGATGGGGCCCCGCGCGTCGGCCAGCCCGCGGAAGTGCACGCGCTGCAGCGTGTCGCCGGCCTGGCTGGCGACGTAGGCCACGTTGGTGCCGGGCCGGAAGTCGATGCCGATGGGCACGCCCAGCAGGTTGGACGTCGCCGTGCCCTGCGCCGCGACGAGCTTCGAGAGCGCGGAGGAGCCACCCAGCCCGGTGAACTCCAGCTTCGTCGAGAGGTCGATGACCGACACCGCCGCGAAGACGTTGGTGAACTTGAAGACGGGGCCCTGGGGCGCGGCGCAGACGTGCGTCACGTAGGCCTTGCCGTTGTTGATGGCGATGTTGAAGAGCTGGTTGGGGCTGCAGCTCACCGTCGGGCCGGTGCCGCCGTCCGAGAGGCCGACGCCGAAGCCGGTGTCGGTGAGGGGGGCCAGCGAGATGGTGGCGGTGACGGCGCGGGTGGTGAGGTCGAGCTCCTGCACCTTGCCGGTGCGGCCGGTGTCGCTCACTTCCGCGGTGGCCTCGCCGTAGAACTGGGTGACGTAGACCTTCTCGTCGGCGTCGTTGGTGTCGCCGTTATTGGTGATGGCCAGCGCGCGCGGGTTGCCCCCGACGTTCGCCGTGCCCAGCACCGTCATGTCGGACGTCTGGATGAAGGTGACGGTGCCTTCACCGAAGTTGGCGACGACCGCGATGGCGCCGGTGGGCGAGAGCGCGACGCCGGTGGGCTCGCTGCCGAGCACGGTGCGGGTGGCTCCGATGGAGGGCGTCACGGTGTCGATGCCCGTCACCTTCGCCAGCTCGCGGCTGCGGCGCAGCACGACGAAGGCCGTGGTGTTGTCGGGGTGAATCGCGACCGAGACCGGCATGGTGTCGGCGCCGAAGTCCACCGTGGCCGAGCGCGTCTTCGTCGCCGCGTTGAAGAGCGAGAGCGAGTTGCTGTCCTGGTTCACCATCGCCACCAGCGCGTCGTTGGTGGTGATCTGCACCGGCGTCGAGCGGTTCGGCCGCGCGAGCACGGGGCCCGTCGCGCCGCCACCGCCGCCGGTCGCCGTGCCTCCACCGGTCGCAGTGCCACCGCCCGTCGCGGTGCCACCACCCGTCGCGGTACCACCACCCGTCGCGGTACCGCCGCCCGTCGCCGTGCCACCGCCGGTGCCCGCATCCGTCCCCGGATCGACAGGACACCCCATCAACGCCACAGCCAACAAGCCGGTCAGTCGCTTCATGATTCCCCCTGGTTCATGGACAGCACGGTCGCCGCGACGCGGCGCGCGTTCGAATGACGCGTACCCTCGTTCACCGGAGCCGGGCGTTCCATAGCTCGAAGGAGTTAGCGCCTCGAAGGCCCCTCGCCTCGCCGAGGTCCCGGCGTAAGGTGGACGCTTCGGGGGCATGCGTGCAGATCTTGCTGATCGATGATCACAGCCTGGTCCGGGAAGGCGTGGCGCACGTGCTCAAGGGGCTCGCGACGAACGTCGTGGTGCACGAAGCGAAAGACGCGCGCACCGCGCTGGCGTTGCTCGAGACCGACACCGAGCTCGACCTCATTCTCGTCGACCTCGACCTCCCGGACGCGGGCCCCTTCGACGTGCTGCGCGGGGCGCGCCGGCTGCAGCCCCAGGTGCCGGTGGTCATCGTCTCGGCGACCGAGAGCCGCTACGAGATTGAGCGGGTGATGACCCTCGGGGCGCAGGGCTACATCTTCAAGTCGAGCTCCGGGCAGCAGTTGCTGGCCGCGCTGCGCCGGGTGATGCAGGGCGAGCTGTTCTTTCCACCGGCCGACTGGGCGCAGCAGGCTTCGCCCAACGCCGAGCTCACCGCTCGCCAGCGCGAGGTGCTCGGCCTGCTCGCGCGCGGGCTGTCGAACAAGGAGATCGGCGCCGCGCTCGACGTGGCCGAGAACACCGTGAAGGTGCACCTCGCGGCGATCTACCGCGTGCTCGGGGTGACCGGCCGCGCCCACGCCGTACTCAAGGCGCAACGGCTGGGGATCCACGGCGATGACGCCTGAGTCTCGACGCGTTCGCCTCGAGCTGATCGACGCGCTGTACCAGCAGGCCCAGCCGGGGGTAGTCGCAGTGGGGGGCTCGCTGGGCGCGGGGCTCTTCGCCGCCATTCAGTGGAGCCTTCAGCCGCACCCCACGGTGCTGATCTGGCTGGGGCTGCACCTGCTGGTCTTCGCGCAGGCGACGGTGGGCGACGCGCTCTACCGCCGGCGCCCGAAGGCGGAACAGGACCCGGTGACCTGGGGGCGTCGCTTCGCGCTCTCCTTCAGCTTGTCCGGCGCGATGTGGGGCGCGGCCGCGGTGCTCTTCTTCCGCGCCAACGACCCGCTGGGCACCGCGTTCCTGATGGTCTTCTTCGCCGGCATGGGCGTGGTGTGCGTGGTCGCCTTCTCCGCGAACGCGGCGGCCTTCCTCGGGTACACGGTGATGACGTCCGTGCCGCTCGCCACGATGCTCTTCTTCGGGGGCACGGCCAGCTACCGGGTGATGGGCGTCGGCCAGTTGATCTACATGGGCCTCACCATCGTCGCGGCGCAGCGGCTGCAGGCGGTGCTGGTGCGAGCCGCGGAGCTCCGCTTCCGCAATGAAGACATGGCCGCGCACCTGCGCCTCGAGAAGGAACGCGCCGAGGGGGCGGCCCTGGCGAAGACGCGCTTCCTCGCGGCAGCGAGCCATGATCTCCGCCAGCCGCTCCACGCCTTGAGCCTCTTTGCCGAGCTGCTCGACGGGCGCGTGACCGACCCGCAGTCGCGGGTGTTCCTCGAGCGGATCCACGCCTCGAGCCACGCGCTCGAAGGACTGCTCAACTCGCTGCTCGACCTCTCGCGCATCGACTCCGACGCGCTGCGGGTGCGCCGCGCCCACCTCTCGCTGAGCGTGCTCTTCGACCAGCTCGAGGCCGAGTTCCTCGAGCGCGCCGAACGCAAGGGGCTCACCTTCACGGTGCGACCGTGCACGCTGGTGGTGGACAGCGACTTCGAGCTGCTCGGGCGCGTGCTGCGCAACCTCCTCGCCAACGCCGTCCGCTACACCGCGACGGGCGGGGTGGTGCTCGAGGGGCGGGTCGCCGGACCGCAGCGGGTGATCATCTCGGTGTCGGACACCGGCCGGGGCATCGCCCCCGTCGACCAGCCGCGCGTCTTCGAGGAGTTCTTTCGAGCCGAGCCGAGGCGGGAAGAGGCGGACCAGGGCCTCGGGCTGGGCCTGAGCATCGTGCGCGGCCTCTGCAGGGCGCTCGGTCACCCGGTCACGCTCGTCGCCCAGCCCGAGCGGGCGATCGGCACCGAGCTGATCATCGAGCTGCCGCTGGGTGACCCGGCGCTGGTGCGAACGCCCGCGGCGGTGATGGTCCCCACGGCTCCGGGCGTCCTCGCCGGGCGCCTGGTGCTGGTCATCGACGACGAGCCGGCGATTCGCACCGCCATGGCCGCCCTGCTCGAGAGCTGGCACTGCGCCCCCCTGTGCGCGGGTTCCCTCGACGAGGCGCGCGCGTTGCTGGTCGACGCGGGCCGGCCCCCCGATGCCGTGGTGTGTGATCACCGCCTCTCACACGGGGAGAGCGGCACCCACGTGCTCGCGCAGCTCGAGGCCCACCTGGGCACGTCGCTGCCCGCCGTCATGGTGACGGGAGACACGAGCCCCGAGCGGATTCACGAGCTGAAGGGCAGCGGGCGGACGCTGCTCTTCAAGCCGGTGATGCCCGGGAAGCTCCGAGCGGCCCTCACCGCGCTGCTGACACCCGAGCCCTGACCTCCCTCGTGCGTCGTCGCCAGCGGCAACGTCGTCGATCACCCATTCAAGATGAGGTGCTGGCCTCGTCACTTCGAGCACGGGGTGCGGCGCTACCGCCCGCCCTCACTCGAGCTGGGGGTCTGGCCCGAGAGCACGGTGGGAGCTCAAGGTGGTGCTGCGCAGCACCGAGCACTGCGTGCGAAGTTGCTGGCGCCGCGGATCGCTTCCGCCATCATCGAGCGGTGAATGACACGGGCAACAAGCGACTCAAGATGGGCTGCGCAGCGAGCCTCCTCGGCGGGGGGCTGGGCGGGCTCCTCGGCATCTTCTCGAACTACGGGGTGGCCGGGCTGCTGACGAACACCCGGGAGACGCAGGCCTGGCTCACGCTGCTGATCGTCCCTGGGGTGTCGCTGATCGGCGGCATCACCCTCGCCGCCACCGTCGCGAGGCGCAAGAGCCTCGCCGGCATCGTCGCGGTCGGCTGGGTGCTGCTCGCGCTGGTCTTCGTGCTCGGGGTGAGCTGGTCGCGCGCGGGCCGGCCGGCGCACGTGCACGTGCGCAACGAGACGAGCTCCGACTTCCACGTGCTCTTCCTCGGCAGCGAGTTCCGGCCCTTCTTTGGCGACGAGCCGTACAAGTTCGGCCGGCCGGTAATCCCGCAGGGCAAGGAGATACGCCTTCTCCGAGAGCACGAGTCCGTTGACGTCAGCTTCGCCATCGTAGGTTCCCTTGATGGCGCCGTTCGTCTGCACGCTGTGCATGTCCCAGATTTTCATGGCGGTTACCTCCCTGTCGCGGTACTCAC
>JBBRUE010000465.1:0-6045 GCA_038248085.1 Myxococcales bacterium
CCGGGGATGCCGGGTGATCAGCGTCACGTCGATCATGTCGGACTGCATCAACATCGCCGAGTTGGCCTTGTTGGTGGCCTTCACCGTCACGGTCGTCGCCGAGTGAAAGATGGGATCCACGCAGTGCGCCGCGGTGAGCAGGACCTTCGGGCTGATCAGCACGGCGCTGCAGCTCGACGCGCCGGTGTCGACGCGCAGGTCGAGCAGGAAGCCCGTCGCCTCGCTCGCCGCGGCGGCCCCCCCGAGGATCCCGTCGGTGCGGTGCGCCGCTTCGGGCGCGGGCGCACACGAGAGGAAGAGCAGCAGGGGAACGAGGAACACGACGCGCACGGACCGCCAGTCAAGCACAGGGGCGGCGGCGCTCACGACTCCGCGGCGGGCGGGGGCATGAACACCCCGTACCGAAGCGCCTCCGCGCGCTTGAACGCCTCGAGCTGCGCCTCGGTCACCCGGGTCGTCGTCGAGTCGATGCACGTGCGCGCATGCCGGAGCACCGGTTCTCCGTCGGGGGGCGGCAACACCTCTCGCAGCGCGGCGAGGTGGCCCTGCATCTCGCGCACGTGGGCCCGCGCGTCGTCGAGCGAGATCTCCTTCGCCTCGAGCCGCTTGCCCAGCGCGCACACGAACCGCCGGCAGCCCCCGGGCCGCGCCTCGTAGACCGAGCAGCACTGGCCCTCGAGCTTCCCGCACGGCAGCCACATCATCAGGCGGCCCCGCTTCTCGCCGACCCCGATGCCCAGCTGCACCAGGGCTTCCCGCTCGACCGAAGTGATCGCCACGTGGCGAAAGAGCGTGCCGTCGCAACACAGGCCGCAATCGAGGCAGAGCGTGGAAAGCGACATCACCGCGAATTTTCTTCAGGACTTGCGCTTTGACAAGACGAACTGAAGTCCCTCATGAGCAGAGCGCGCTTGAAAGGCCAAAGGCCCCGTGCCAGCACGAGCGCATGACCATCACCACGAACCTCACCACCAACAGGCACCTTCTCGGTTGGGTCGAAGAGATGGCGGCCATGTGCCAGCCCGACGCGGTCGTCTTCTGTGACGGCTCCGAGACCGAGACGAAGCGGCTCACCGACTTCGCCGTCAGCAAGGGGATCTTGATCCCCTTGAACCAGGAAAAGCACCCCGGCAGCTACCTGCACCGCAGCAACCCCAACGACGTCGCGCGCGTCGAGCACCTCACCTTCATCTGCACCCCGACGAAGGACGAGGCCGGCCCGACCAACAACTGGATGGCGCCCGCCGACGCGTACACCAAGCTCAAGGGCCTGTTCACCGGCTCGATGAAGGGCCGCACGATGTACGTGGTGCCCTACGTCATGGGCCCGCTGGGCAGCGAGCACTCGAAGATCGGCATCGAGCTGACCGACTCGGTCTACGTCGCGCTCAACATGGGCATCATGACGCGCATGGGCAAGCCGGCCCTCGACATGCTCGAGCAGAAGAACGACTTCAACCGCGGCCTGCACTGCACCGGCGACGTCAACCCCGAGCGCCGTTACATCTGCCACTTCCCCCAGGACAACGCGATCTGGTCGTTCGGCTCGGGCTACGGCGGCAACGCCCTGCTGGGCAAGAAGTGCCTCGCGCTGCGCATCGGCAGCCACCTCGGCAAGACCGAGGGCTGGCTGGCGGAGCACATGCTCATCCTCGGCGTGGAAGACCCTGACGGCACCAAGACCTACGTCGCCGCCGCCTTCCCCTCTGCGTGCGGCAAGACGAACTTCGCGATGATGATCCCCCCCAAGCGCTTCGCCGGCTGGCGCGTCTTCACCGTGGGCGACGACATCGCGTGGCTGCGCGTCGGGGAAGACGGGCGCCTGTGGGCGGTCAACCCGGAGAACGGGTACTTCGGCGTCGCCCCCGGCACCAACATGAAGTCGAACCCCAACGCGATGAAGACCATCGCGAAGAACACCATCTTCACCAACGTCGCGGTCACCAAGAACGGCGAAGTCTGGTGGGAAGGGCTCGACGGTGAGGTCCCCGACGAGCTCACCGACTGGAAGGGCGAGCCCTGGAAGAAGGGCAGCACCGAGAAGGCCGCGCACCCCAATTCCCGCTTCACTGCGCCGGCCTCGAACAACCCCATTCTCTCGAGCCACGTCAACGACCCGCGGGGCGTGCCGATCAGCGCGATCATCTTCGGCGGCCGCCGCTCGAACACCGTGCCCCTGGTGATGCAGTCGTTCAACTGGGCGCACGGCGTGTACCTCGGCTCGACCATGGCCTCGGAGACCACCGCGGCGGCGACCGGCGCGACCGGCGTGGTGCGCCGCGACCCGATGGCGATGCTCCCCTTCTGCGGCTACAACATGGCCGAGTACTTCCAGCACTGGCTGAACATGCAGAAGCGGGTGCCCTACCCGCCCAAGATCTTCCTGGTGAACTGGTTCCGGAAGAACAAGGACGGCAAGTTCATGTGGCCCGGCTACGGCGACAACATGCGCGTGCTCAAGTGGATCATCGACCGCGCGCACGGCAAGGTCGGCGCGCAGGAATCGCTCTTCGGGTGGGTGCCCAAGCAGGGGCACATCGACCTGTCGGGCCTCGAGATCTCGCCGGAGACCGTCGACGAGGCCACCGCCATCGACGAGGGCGAGTGGAAGTTCGAGCTCGAGAGCCAGAAGGGCTTCTTCGAGCAGTTCGGCGACAAGATGCCGAAGACCCTCGAGCTGATCCGCCAGCAGCTCCTCTCGCGGCTGTGACGAGTTGAGTTGAACCGGGCGCGGCCCCGTTCCCTGCAGGCTGGGAGCGGGGCCGTCTCATGTGAATTCGGCCCTTCCCCCGTTTGGCGCTAGCATCTCCGCTCCGATGCGACGCCTCGCTCTCCTCCTCGCGCTCTGCGTGACGCCCGCGCTCGCGGCCAACCCGAAGGCCACCGCGCTCGCGAACGACGCCAACCGCCTCTACAAGGACAACAAGTACAAGGAGGCCGCGCAGACGCTCCAGCAGGCGTACGACGCCGAGCCGACCGCGCTGTACCTGTACAACATCGCCCGCGCCTACGACCAGGCCGCCGAGCTCGAGCTCTCGATGGACTACTACCGCAAGTACGTCGGCAGCCCGTCCGACCAGACGCAGCCCGACCTGGTGAAGAAGGCCAACCTCGCGATGGATCGCCTCCGCACGCTGGTGGCCCGGGGCGAGGCAGACAAGAAGGTGCGCGACGCCGAGAAGACGCGCCTGGAAGCCGACGCCCAGAAGGCCGAGGCGCGCGCCGACGCCGAGGCCAGCGAGGCGCGCCGCCAGCGCCGCGAGTTCGAAGCGAAAGAGAAGGTCCGCAAGGAGGCCGAGGACAAGCGCATCAACGGCCGCAAGCTGGCCTCCTTCATCACCGGTGGTGCGGCGGTGGCCGGGCTCGGCCTGGCGCTCGGCTTCGGCATCGGGTCTGAAGGAAACCGCGACGCGTTTCGCAAGGCCGAGACGCTGGCCGACAAGCAGCGCTTGGAGGCGGCGACGCGCACAACCGCGGCGGTGGCCGACGTCTCGCTGGTGGTGGGCATCGCCGCTGCGGTGGCGACGGTGATCCTCTTCCCCAAGGACGGGGACGCCGAGAAGTCGATCTCGGTGGTGCTCGCGCCGATGACCGGCGGTGCCGTGGCGAGCGTCGGAGGGACGTTCTGATGCGGCGCCCTGCCCTGCTGCTCCTCGCCTTCGCCCTGGTCGTCGCCGGCGTGATGGCCAGCTGCAGCTTCACCACCGCGGGCAACTTCGCGGAGTGCCGCAACGACGTCGACTGCGGCTCGGCGACGGCGTGCAGCCACGGGTACTGCCTGCCCCTGCCCCCCGGGTGCGTGCGACAGGAGGCCGGCGGCGCCCGGCACGAGTTCGAGCAGGCCGCGCGCATTCCCGTGGTGGCGCTGCTGCCGATCGACGCGCTCTCGGGGATCGACGAGTCCGAAGTGCAGAGCGTCAACGCCATGCGCCTGGCCATCTCCGAGGCGAACGATCAGCTCGACCCCTCGCGCGGCCTCTTCGGCCTCTTCGTGTGCGACACCGACGAGGCCCGGACCGACGCGGGCGGCGGGATCACTGCGCAGACGTCGTGGTTCATCAAGAACCTCCAGGTCCCGGCGTTCATCGTCTCGAGCAGCGGGCCCCTCAAGGAGGTGGCGGAAGACCCGGTGCGCATCGAAGCGGGCACCTTCGTCATCTCGCCGAACGCGACGGTGCCGAGCCTGTCGACGATCTTCGCCACCGGCGATCGCAACCCCTGGCGCATCGCCCCGCCCGACACCGACCAGGTGCGGGTCTTGATGCGGCAGATCACCCAGGACTTCCCCGATGCGGGCGGCGTGCGCATCGCGGTGCTGCACCAGACCGGGTACTACGGCGAGGGCTTCGCGCCACCGCTCTTCGACGCCCTCAATGCGCAAGGCTACACGGCGACCCTGCACCCCTACCCCAAGGGCGACGTGGAAAAGCGCAACAAGGCGGTCGTCGACGTCGGCAACCTCGAGCCGCGGGCCACGGTGTCGATCGGCAACCCCAGCGACCTCGTCCCCATCATCGAGCGCTCCCGCGCGTTCCCGGTCTTGACGCGTGACGGCGGCCACCGCTGGTACCTCACCGACGGCGTCAAGGACCCGGCGATCATCACCCCCACCACCATCGGCGACCTCGACCGCGCGTACGGCACGGCGCCGGCCCAGGGCGCGGGCGCCGCCTACGGCACCTTCGTCCAGGGCTTCCGCACCCGCTACGGCATCGACCCCGGCAGCTTCAGCTACCTGTCACACAGCTACGACGCGACCTGGGTGGTGATGCTGGCCGTCGAGAACGCGATCGGGAAGGGCGCCTTTGCCCCCGAGAAGATCACCGGGCCCCGCCTGGTCGAGGCGATGGCGAAGCTGGCCCTCAGCTCGGGCCCGCCGACCCTGCTGCGCCCGACGAGCTGGACCGATCTCAACCGCAACATGGCCGAGAACGTCGCCACCAACATCGAGGGCACCTCGGGCCCGCTCGACTTCAACCTCGACTCGGGCTTCGCCGGTTCGCCCTACGAGCTGTGGCAGGTCAGCGACGGCGGCATTCACGTGGTGCGGCTGATCAACCCGTAGGCAATGTCGCCACTGGAGACTTGACCGGCACCCGGGAGTATCTGCGAGGCATGTGGCCCCCCGCTGATGGTCCGCTCGACGTGCTGTGCAGCTCCGAACCCGACGGTGAAGGCCGGGCGCGGGCGGTGTTCCCCGACGGCTGGCAGCAGGGCCGCGGGCTCTTCGGGGGGCTGGTCACCGCGACGCTGGTGCGGGCGCTCGAGCAGGGCACGCCCGATCGCCCGTTGCGGAGCCTGACCGCCGAGCTGTGCGGCCCGGTGCAGCCGGGGGAGGCGACGCTGCGCCTCGAGCCGCTGCGCGTGGGCAGCGCGGTCACCACCACCACCATTCGCCTCGAGCAGGGCGGCGACGTGTTGGCCCACGGCGTCGGGGTGCTGGGCCGGGCGCGCGTGCTCGATCGGGATCAAGTCGCGCTGGTGCCCCCGGTGATGAAGCCGTGGCGCGCGTGCGAGGCCTTCGACATCGGGCCGCCGCTGGGCCCGGTCTTCGCGAAGTACTGCGAGTTTCGACCCACCAGCACCCCGCCCTTCTCGGGCGCGACGGTAGCTGAAGCCGAGGGGTGGGTGCGCCCGAAGAACCCCGGCGCCCGCCGCGACGCAGCGTTCCTCGCCGCGTGCATCGACATCTTCTGGCCCGCGCTCTACGTGATTGAGCCGGTGCCCCGCCCGATGGCGACCATCTCGTTCGCCTTTCAGCCCTTCGTGCGCTTCGAGGGCCTCGACCCCGAGGCGCCGCTCTTTCACCGCGCGAAGCTGCTGGCCGCGGCCGACGGCTACTGCGTGGAGTTCCGCGAGCTGTGGGGCGAAGACGGCCGGCTGCTGGCGCTCAACCAGCAGACCCTGGCGATCATCAAGTAGGGCTCAGCGCGAGGGGCGCGCGCGGATCCAACGCGCGAAGGCCTGGGCGACGTCCTGCTCGTGGCTCGGGCTGCGGCCGCGCAGGCTCTCGAGCGAGTACCGGAACCGGCAGCCCCCGGGCTC
>JBBRUE010000466.1:0-6041 GCA_038248085.1 Myxococcales bacterium
GGAGGTTCTGATCTCGCGCGCTCAGGGTGATCAGCGCCTCCTGGAACGCCGCCTTGAAGTCGGGGGCGAAGCGGTCCTTCAGGTAGCCGAGCTCTGCGCCGACGGCGACCGCGGGCGTGGCGGCGAGGGCCTCGTCGGGGTTCTCGACCCCGAGCTTCCGGGTGCGGGCGAAGTCCTGGGTGCGGCGCACGGCGGCCGCGCGCAGCCAGTGAAGCAGCGTGCCGCGCCCGGAGTAGCTGGCGATCTGCGGCGGCGTCTCTCCCTGGCGAACGAACAGCTTCAAGCGCAGACCCTGCAGCACGTCGTCTTCCGTCAGCCCCGCGGGGAGCGTGCCGCGCAGCACCGACGGCACCCGCGCCAGCACCGTGCGATCGAACGCCGCGAGCGCCACCGGGTCACCCAGCAGGCAGGCGAACGCGAGCCAGAGATCCGCCGCGTGCAGCGAGGCGAGCTCGACGCCGGGCTGCAACCGCTCGGCGACGTGGGCGATGAACCCCGGGTCTTCGACCTCGAGCGAGGGCCAGGCCTCGCGGGCGAGGACGACCAGCTTCGCGAGCGAGGCCTCGAGCGTGGGTCCCGGGGGAAAGTGGTCCTGCAGATCCTGCGGGAGGCTCCGGCGAAAGGCCTCCTCGAGCGGTGAAGGCGCGTCCATCGAGCCCGCGAGGCTAGCAAACTCGGGAGCCGACTTCGCAGGAGAGGTACCCTCGCGACACGCCATGGCCTGCCTCGACGACAACACGGTCGCCGCCTTCATGGCGGGCACACTGTCGGCCGCGGCGCGTCGCGAGGTCGAGCTCCACGTCGAAGGGTGCGCGGACTGCCGGCAGCTCCTCGCGGTGCTGATGCGCGGCGACCGCGAGGAGTCGTCCGACTCCACCGGGCCCACCCTGCCCTCCGCGATGACCACCGAGCCGAGCCCGATGCTGGTGCGCGGTCAGCAGCTGGGCCGCTACCTCCTGCTCGAGTCCATCGGGGCGGGCGGCATGGGCGTGGTCTACGCGGCCTACGACCCGGTGCTCGAGCGCAAGGTCGCGGTGAAGGTGGTGCGCGGCGGGGGCGGCCCGGAGGCGCTCGAGGAAGTGCGCGTGCGGCTGCAGCGCGAGGGCAAGTCCATCGCGCAGCTCGCGCACCCGAACATCGTCGCGGTGTTCGACATGGGCACCTCCGACGGCCAGGTCTACGTGGCCATGGAGCTCGTCGAGGGCGGCTCGCTCAAGCAGTGGCTGCGCGAGGCGAAGCGGCCGTGGCGCGAGGTGCTCCAGAAGTTCCTCGCCGCGGGGCATGGGCTCGCGGCCGCGCACCGGGCGGGCCTCGCCCACCGCGACTTCAAGCCCGAGAACGTGCTCATCGGGAAAGACGGCCGCGTGCGCGTGACGGACTTCGGGCTCGCTTCGAGCGCGAGCGCGAGCACCGCGTTGCTCCTGCCGCTCCTGCCGTTGCCCTCGTCCCCACCGGGCGAGCCCGGGGAGCGGGGAAACCTCGACGCCCGCCTGACCCGCAGCGGCGCGCTGCTGGGCACGCCGGCGTACATGGCACCCGAGCAGTACGCCGGCCGCGGCGCCGACACGCTGTCTGATCAATTCAGCTTCTGCGTCGCGCTGTGGGAGGCGGTGTTCGGCGAGCGCCCGTACACGCCCGACGTCGACCCCACGAAGTGGAAGTTCGTCGAGCCGCCGCCCAACACCAACGTGCCGCCGTGGCTCAAGCGCGCCTTGCTGCGCGGGCTGAGCCTCACCCCGTCGGAGCGCTCCCCGACGATGGAGGTGCTGCTCCTCGCGCTCGAGGCCGACCCTGCCCGGACCCGCGCCGCACGAAGGTGGCTGGCCGCCGGGCTCGCGCTCGCTGTCGCCGCCGCGGGAGGCACCTGGTGGGCCGCCACCCGCAGCAGCCGGCTGTGCACCGGCGCCGCGGCCGAGGTGGCCCGCGCGTGGAACCCGGCGGTGGTGCAGTCACTCGCCACGGCCTTCACCGCGACGGGCGCCGAAGACGCCGCCGGGAAGTGGGAACGCACGCGCCTCGAGCTCGACGCGTGGTGGCGCACCTGGGCCGCGACGTACACCGAGGCGTGCCAGGCGACGCGGGTGCGGGGCGAGCAGTCTGATCAGCTCCTCGGGTTGCGCATGGCGTGTCTCTCGCGGCAGTGCGCCCAGACCGTGGCGCTCCTCGAGGTGTTCCAGCGCGCGGACCCCGAGGTGGTGGCGAAGGCCGCCGAGGCCGGCAACGCGCTGAGCCCGTTGTCGGCGTGCAACGACACCGAGGCGCTGCTGGCGCAGGTGAGCCCCCCGCAGGGCGCGGCGTTGAGCGCGGAGGTCGAGGCGGTGCGGGGACTGCTCGCCGAGAGCCAGGCGCGGTCCGACACCGGCCAATACCAGGAGGCGCTCACCCGTTCCCTCCAGGCGGTCGCGCGCGCGAAGACCCTCGACTACCGGCCGGTGCTCGCCGAGGCGCTGCTGCTGACCGGCGTGCTGCAGGAGCACCAGGGCGATCTCAAGGCCTCGGAGCAGAGCCTGCTCGACGCCATCTCTACCGCCGAGGCCAGCAAGCACGACACCGTCACCGCGCGGGCCGCGACGCACCTCATGCTCGTGCTCGGCGCGCGTCAGGCCCGCTACGCCGAGGCCCACGCGTGGGGGAAACTCGCCGCCGGGGCCCTGAGCCGCAGCGGCGGGAGCGCGATGGACCAGGCCGCCCTGCTGCGCGTCGAAGGCCTCGTGCACTACGCCGAGGGGAAGCTCGTCGAGGCCATCGAGGCCCACCAGCAGGCCGTCGCGCTGTTCGAGCAGCAGGCGCCCGGCACCCTCACCCTCGCCGAGGCGCTCAACGATCTCGGCGCCGCGCTCCGCGGAGGCCGCAAGGCGAAAGAATCGCAGGAGGCCTTCCGCCGCGCCCTCGACATCCTCCTGGTGAAGGCCGGGCCCGACAGCGACCTGGTGGCCGCCACCCGCAACGGCATGGCCAACAGCTACATGCTCGAGGGCCGGTTCACCGAGGCCTTCACGCTCTACCAGCAGTCCTTCGAGACCTTCGCCCGGCGCCTCGGGCCGACACACTTCCGCACGGTGACCTCGCTCAACAACCTCGGGGTGGTGCTCGCCGAGCAGGGCCGCTACGCCGACGCGTTGCCGTACTTCGAGAAGGTGCTCGCGGCGCGCCTGAGCTCGCTGAGCCCGACCGACGCGAAGACCGCCGACGCGTGGAGCAACGTGGGCATGCTGCGCGTCGAGCTCGGCCGCTACGACGAGGCGCTCACCGACTTCGAGAAGGCGCGCGGCATTCTGCAGGGCTACCCGCTCGACCACTTCAGCCAGGCAGAGTCGCTGCTCGGCGTGGCGAAGGTGGCGCTGGCGCGGCACACCCCCGAGCAGGCCGTGGAGCCGCTCTGGCGGGTGCTGAGCCTGTGCGAGAAGAAAGAAGGCTTTCGCTTCGACTACACCCGCGCGCGCGCGAACTTCCTGATGGGCCGCGCCCTGGTCGAGGGTCGCAAGCCCGACCGCGAGCGGGGCCACGCGCTGGTGCACGAAGCGCGCGCCGCCCTCGAGGGCTTCGGGGCCGAGCGGTTCCAGCGCGACCTGGCGGAGATCGACGGCTGGCGCGCGGCGCACCCGGCACCGACTCGCTGACGTTGCTCGCAGCGAGGACTCCAGTCGTGGCGGGCGGATGCGGGCCTCGGGTGTTTGCCCCGGTCGCTCTCGGGCATCTGCGCCGCGCACCTCGGACCTGGCACCCGATGGCAACCGAACCGGCGTGGCTACCTTTTCGTTGTCCCCGAAAGGAGAAACACCATGAAGCGCTACAGCAGCCAGACCCGAGTCGAAGGCGGTTACTACCTGAACACCACGAGCTGGGAGATCAAGGCGGTCGACGGCCAGGCCGGCGAGCTCCCGGGCGCCGCGGGCACCACGTCGGTGCGCATGGCGACGCCGGTGATGATCGTCGCCGCGCTCATCCTCAGCTTCCTCTTCGTCATCTTCCTGCCCTCCATCGGCCTGGTGCTCTTCGCCGGCGTCGTCGGCGCCTTCGCGCTCAAGGCGCTCGCGCGCGCCAGCCTCGCGCTGACCCACCTCTTCGCGCCGCAGTGGCGCCCTGGCGCTGCTCAACCGCTCGGTCCACGCCGACGTCGACTGCACCGAGTGTCACACCGACCTCAAGGGCAAGGGCGACAAGCACGACGCGGTGGTCTTCGCCAACAAGCGCGCCATCACGCTGCGCTACAGCGAGCAGTGCAAAGACTGTCACTTCCAGAACTTCACCCGGTCGCTCGACGGGGTGCACCACGGGCTGCAGGTCGAGGGCAAGACCGAGGCGGCGGTGTGCGTCGACTGCCACGGGGCCCACGACATCGGGAAGATCTCCGAGCCACGGTCCCGCATCTCCCGCACTTGCGCGAAGTGCCACGAGAAGGTCTCGAAGGCCTACGTGATGAGCGTGCACGGCAGCGCGCTGCTGGACAAAGAGAACCCCGACGTGCCCTCGTGCACCGACTGCCACCGCGCCCACGACATCGCCGACCCGCGCAAGGACGCCTGGCGTCTGGACGTGCCGCAGATGTGCGGCAAGTGCCACACCGACGAGAAGATGATGAAGAAGTACGGGCTGTCGACCAACGTGCTCGCCAGCTACCTTCAGGACTTCCACGGCACGACGATCGAGCTGCAGCAAGGCGAGGGCAAGCCGGTGACGGCGACCTGCACCGACTGCCACGGCGTGCATGACATCGCCAAGGTCGACGCACCGAACTCGCACGTGATGCAGGACAACCTCGCGCAGACCTGCCGCAAGTGTCACCCCACCGCGTCGAACGACTTCCCCTCGTCATGGCTGTCGCACTACCAGCCGACGATGGAACGGGCGCCGCTGGTGTACCTGGTCGAGCTGTTCTACCGAATCCTCATCCCCTTCATGATTGGTAGCCTGATCCTGCAGATCGCGCTTCATCTCTGGCGCGTGGTGGTGAACCGATGAGTCCCTCCATCCAGCGGTTCTCGGTCTTCCAGCGCATCGAGCACGTGGCGATGATGGTGATGTTCACCGCGCTGTGTCTCACCGGCTTCCCCCAGCGGTTCTTCACCGCGTCGACCTCGCAGGCCATCGTCGATGCGCTGGGCGGCATCGGGATGACCCGGCTCATTCACCGCGTGGCCGGCGTGCTGTTCACCGCGCAAGCCGTCTGGCACCTCGGCTCGGCGATCGTCGCGATCTTCCGCCGCAAGAGCACGCTGTCGATGGTGCCCTCGCGGCGCGACTTCACCGACGCGGTCACCACCCTGCGCTACTACCTCGGCCTGACCCGCGAGCACGCGCGCTTCGGCCGCTTCGACTACCGGCAGAAGTTCGAATACTGGGGCCTCGTGTTCGGCACCCTCCTCATGGTGGGCACCGGGCTCATCCTCCTCTTCCCCCTGGCGACGGCGAGCGTGCTGCCGGCCCAGATCATTCCCGCCGCGAAGGTGGGGCACGGCAGCGAGGGCTTCATGGCCTTCCTCGTCATCCTCATCTGGCACATCTACAACGCGCACCTGAGCCCCGACGTCTTCCCCTTCGACACCTCCATCTTCACCGGCAAGATCAGCCGCGAGCGCATGGAACACGAGCACCCACTGGAGCTCGAGCAGATCGACGCCGCCGAAGCTGCCGAGGTCGCCGCGCGAGTGCCTGCAGCCGGCGAACCCGCCCTGGCCACCGCCGCGCCCGTCGACGTTCCCCCCGCACCACCGGGACCCGGAGGCCGTGCCTGAGCTCCTGAACCAGGTCGTCGTGCAGTCGTTCGTCGCCGCGCTCGTCGTGGAGGCGCTGCTGCGCCTGTGGAAAGTGAGTTCCCCGCACCAGCGGCTGGTGTGCCGCATCGGTTCGCTGGCCTTGCCGCTGGTGCTGCTGCCGGTGTTCGAAGTGCTGGCTCCGTTTCGCCACACCGACTGGTTCGCCGACGGGCCGGCCCTCTTCGCCTCGCGGCATCTGGCCGCGCTCTCGGTACGCGGCGTGGGCGTCGATCGGCTCTGGCCCTGGGCGGTGGGTGGACTGGGAGCGCTGCTGCTGGCGCGCGA
>JBBRUE010000467.1:0-6026 GCA_038248085.1 Myxococcales bacterium
CTCGACATGACGCCCGGCGACGGCACGCGCGCCAACTCGACGTTGATCATCGGCCGCACCTTCTCGGATCCGCTCGCCGGCATTCACATCACCCCGGTGGGCAAGGGAGGCACCACCCCCGAGTCGATCGACGTCGTGGTCAACCTCGGCACCTTCCCCGGCAACCGCGCGCCGACGCTCTCGCTGGCCGCGAGCCCGCAGACCGCGGCGCTCAACCAGATGGTGACCTTCACCGCGACCGCGAGCGACCCCGACGGCGACACCCTGGCGTACGCGTGGGACTTCGACGACGGCACCTGGGGCGCCAACGCGGCCTCGGTGACGAAGGCCTTCGCCACCGCGCGCGACTACGCGGTGCGACTCGTCGTGAGTGACATGAAGGGCGGCATTACCAGCCGCACCGTCGTCATCACCGTGGGAACGCCGACCACCTTCACGCTCTCGGGCACGGTGCTCCTCGGGGCCGTCCCGGTGCCGGGCGTGCGCATCAGCGACGGCACGCGGGCCACCGTCACCTCCGCCGACGGGACGTACGCCCTGACCAACGTGCCGGCGGGCAGCGTGACCCTCACCGCCACGAAGACCGACTTCACCTTCACCCGCGGCTTCGCGGCACCGCTCACCGTCGCCGCGAGCCAGGGCAGCCTCGACTTCACGGCCGTCGCCGTCGCCGGGTACGTCCTGCGGGGAAAGATCACCTTCTCCACCACCAACCTCGCCGGGGCGATCGTCAGCGACGGCACGCGCACCGCGACGACCAACGCCACCGGCGACTACGCGTTGAGCGGCGTGCCCACCGGCCGCTACACCCTGACGGCCACCAGGCCCGGCTGGAACCTGATGCCGGTCGGCTTCACCAACCCGGTCGAGGTGTTCGGCGGCGACGTCTCGGCGCTCAACTTCTCGGGCACCGGCCAGACCCTGTACGGCACGATCCCCATGGCGGGCATCGCCACCGCACCGGTCATCACCGACGGCCTGCGCACCGTCACCACCAGCGCCGCGGGGACCAACTGGAGCTACTACCTCTCCGGCGTCCCCAACGGCCTGTGGAACCTCGTCGCCACCAGCCCCGGCGTGACGCTCACCCCCGCGAGCTTCACCAACCCGGTGACGGTGCAGGGCATGAGCCTGGGCAACCTCAACTTCGCGGTGATGGCGGGCGCCACGTACCTCGTGCAGGGCACGGTGCGCACCGGCGGCACGCCGCTCCCCAACGTCGTGGTGACGGATGGAACGCGCAGCGCCACCACCGACTCGCTGGGCCACTACACACTCGTCGGCGTCCCCTCGGGCACATTCACGCTGACGCCGACGCTGGCGGGCTACACCTTCGTGCCCGCGTCGCTGAGCGTCACGGTCGCGACCACCAGCCTCACCAGCAAGGACTTCGCGACGACCGTGGTGAACCTCCCGCCGACCGTGGCGACGGCCGCGTCGGCCACGCCGAGCCCGGTGACCGCCACCAGCACCCAGCTCACCGTGCTCGGCGCCGACGATGGGCCGGAGAGCTCGCTCACCTACACGTGGAACGTCAGCAGCGGGTACCCGGTCGTCTTCTCCGCCAACGGCACCAACACCGCGAAGAGCAGCGTCGCCACCTTCACCGGCGCGGGCACGTACACCTTCGAGTGCCTCATCACCGATCCCGGCGGGCTCGCAGTACGCAGCTCGGTGGTGGTGCAGGTGCAGCAGGTCGCCTCGGGGCTCGACGTGACGCCTCCGATGGCCACGGTGATGCTCGGCGCGGTGCAGGGTTTCCAGGGAAACCTGAAGGACCAGTTCAACCGGAACATGTTCTCCGCCACGCCCGCGTGGAACGTCTCGGGAGGCGGCACGGTCGCGCCCACCGGCTACACCACGCAGTTCACCGCGGGCTCGACGCCCGGGGGACCGTACGTGCTCACCGCGACCGTCGGCACCCGCACCGCGACCGCGCTGGTCACCGTCGCCGGCACCGGCACCCCGGTGATCCTCGAGGTGGCCTCAGCGACGCCCAACCCCGCACCGGGCACCACCACCCACCTCGCGGTCCGCGCGACGGATGATCAGGGCGAGGCGGCCCTCACCTACCAGTGGATGGCCTCGCGCTCGCCTTCGCCCGTCACCTTCTCCGCGAACGGCGACAACACGGCGAAGAGCACCACCGTCACCTTCATCGAGGCCGGCGACTACAGCTTCGTCGTCACGGTGCTCGACGCGCTGGGCAACACCGCCACCAGCGCGGTCGACGTCACGGTGCAGGCCACGCCGACCGCCGTCGACGTGCAGCCGCGCCAGGCGAGCCTCCAGGTGGGTCAGCCCCAGGTCTTCACCGCGACCGCAAGCGACCAGTTCGGCGCTCCGCTCGTGCCGCAGCCCGCCCTGACGTGGAGCGTCTCGGGCGGAGGCACCGTCGACGCCACCGGCCTCTTCACCGCGGGCGCCAGTCCTGGCGGGCCGCACACCCTCACGGTGGCGAACGGTCCGCTCAACGCCGTGGCCCAACTCACCATCGGCGCTGCGCCCGACACCGAGGCCCCGACGGTCACCCTCACCCAGCCCATCGGGGGGACTCGACTGTCTGGCCCGCAGGTACTCATCGCCAGTGCCACGGACAACGTCGGGGTGACGCGGGTCGAGTTCTTCGCCGACGCAACGACGCCGCTCGGTGCGCTGACCACGGCCCCGTGGGACCTGCCCTTCGACCCTTCGACGCTGCCTGATGGAGCCCACGTGCTGACCGCGCGCGCGACCGACGCCGCCGGGAACAGCGCCACCAGTGATGGAGTCGCCGTCACCATCGGACTGGGGCCACCGGACCTCCTGCCGCCCACCGTGCACGTCACCGCCCCGGTCGAGGGCGCGACGACGCCGCGGGTCGTGCAGTTGTCCGCCGAGGCCACCGACGACGTGGGCGTCGGCTCGGTGCAGTTCGAGCTCGACGGAGCGGTGATCGCCACCGTCACCACCGCGCCGTGGACCACGACGGTCACCGTCGAGCCGGGGCCGCACGCCGTCACCGCGATCGCCTTCGACGCGACGGGCAAGTTCACCCGCTCGGGCGCGGTCTCGTTCACGGCCGATGACACGGTCGCCCCGCCGGCCCGAGGAGAGCTCGAGAAGGTGCTCGGCGGCTGCGGGTGTGGGAGCACCGACGCGACCTCGTTCCACGCCGCCCTGCTGCTGCTCGCCGCCGCGCTGCGTGCACGTCGTCGGTGACAACCCGCCCGGGGGGCGCTACCTCTGCGGCATGGCGCAATGGCAGATCGAACGCGAAGGCGACGTGGCGATCGTCTCGCTCGATGACGGCAAGGCGAACGCACTCCTGGTCCCCGAGTTCGCGGGTCTCGAAGCGGCGCTCGACGAGGTCGAGAAGTCGAACGCGCTCTCGGTGGTGCTGACCGGCCGCACGGGGTTCTTCAGCGCGGGCCTCAACCTGAAGGCCCTGGGCAGCATGTCCCTCGACGACAAGAAGCAGCTCGTCGCGGCCATGGGCAGCGCGGTGCTCAAGCTCTTCCTCTTCCCCAAACCGGTGGTCGCCGCGGTCTCGGGCCACGCGCTGGGCGGCGGCGCGATGTTCGCCCTGGCGGCCGACACCCGCGTCTTCGCCGACGGCTCGTTCCGCTTCGGGCTCAACGAGGTGCAGGTCGGGCTCTTCGTGCCCTCCTACGCCATCGAGCTGGCGCGCTCGGCGGTGTCGGCCTCGCGGATGACCGATCTCGTGGTGCACGGGCGCGTGCTCTCGCCGATGGAGGCGCTGAGCATGCACCTCGCCGAAGCAGTGCACGCCCCCGAGGCGCTCCGCAGCGCCGCGATGATCCTCGCGCGCGATCTCGCCAAGCTCACCGGCACCGGCTACGCGATCACCAAGCGCCTCGTGCGCGGCCCGGCGGCCGAGCTCGCCCGCGCGAAGATCCCCGCGGAGCTCGAGAACCTCGCCTCGATGCTCGGTTGACCTGAGTCAAAGCGCGAACAGTCGGTCACACAACCGTCACACAGTTGTTACCAGGCCGCGTCAGTCCGGGTGCTCAATGGCGGCCCCATGGCCGCTCTCCAGGAACTGATCCGCTTCATCCTCCCGCGCGAAGACCACTGGTACGACATGCTCGAGGAGCTCGGCCGCCTCGGCCATGAAGCCTCGAAGGCCCTGCACACCTTCAAGGACTCCCCCGCATCCAAGGTGCGCGAGTCGGTGCAGATCATCGAGCACAAGGCCGACGACGTAGTGCGCAAGATGGAAGACGCCCTCGCGCGCACCTTCGTCACCCCGCTCGACCGCGAAGACCTGCACCGCCTGACCAGCGAGCTCGACGACATCATCGACCTCTGCAACCTCTCGGCGCGCGCCTTCAACCTCTACCACCTCGAGAAGCCGACCCCCGCGATGGTGGCGCTGATGGAGAAGCTCGAGGCCTGCACCGCGCTGATCTCCGAGTCGGTGCTCTGCCTGCGCAAGCACCAGTACGCCGAGCTGCTCGACGCCGGCCGCAAGGTGCGCGCGCTCGAGAAGGAGGCCGACTCGATCTACCGCCAGGCCATCTCCTCGCTCTTCGCCGACTCACACCCCGACTTCCGCGAGCTCCTCAAGCAGAAGGAAGCGCTCGACGATCTCGAGTCCGCGGTCGACTACTGCGACAACGTGGCCGACCTCCTCTCGAACATGGCCGTCAAGCATGGTTAGCCTGCTCATCGCGGTGGTCTTGATGGCCATCGTGTTCGACTACATCAACGGCTTCCACGACGCGGCGAACGCCATCGCCACGGTGGTGTCGACGGGGGTGCTGCCGATTCGCACCGCGGTGTTCCTCGCGGGCATCTTGAACTTCGTCGGCGCGGTCACCGGCACGGCCGTGGCCAAGACCATCGCCTCCGGCTTCGCCGACCCCGCCATCGTCACCCAGGGCGTGGTGCTCGCGGCGCTCATCGGCGCCTCGGTGTGGAACCTCATCACCTGGTGGTTCGGCATTCCCTCGAGCAGCTCCCACGCGCTGGTAGGCGGGCTCGCCGGGGCGGTCACCGCGCACGCGGGCCTGGGCGCCTTCAAGTGGCAGGCGCTGGTGCAGAAGGTCCTCGTGCCGCTCGTGGCCTCGCCCACCATCGGCTTCGTCATGGCCTTCGTGGTGATGGTCTGCCTGGTGTGGATCGCCCGCGGACACTGGAAGCGCCGGGTGCTGGCGGCGATGGTCGCGGTGATCTTCGTCGTGCTGAGCCTCGCGGTGTGGAACGGCGAAGCGCTGGGCAAGGCGCTGGCGTCCAGCACGCTCGAGACGCGCATCGTACTGGCCCTGGGCGTGGCCTTCCTGATCGCCGTGCCGGTGCTCTACGGCGCGCGGCCGAACATCGTGCACGTCCACTCGCGGCGGCTGCAGCTGCTCTCGGCCGCGATGATGGCCTTCAGCCACGGCAGCAACGATGCCCAGAAGTCGATGGGCATCATCACCCTGGCGCTGATGGCCTTCGTCACCACCGGCCACGCCACGCCGGAGTGGATGCCGTCGTGGGTGATGCCCACCTCGATGGACCACGTGCCCACGTGGGTGATCGTCACCTGCGCGCTCGCCATCGCCTTCGGGACCGCGGCGGGTGGCACGCGCATCATCAAGACGATGGGCACGAAGATCATCCGCATCTCGCCGCTGCAGGGGTTCGCGGCCGAGACCGCGGGCGCGCTCACCATTCTCGGCGCCAGCCACCTCGGCATTCCCGTCTCGACCACGCACGTGATCAACGCGGCGATCATGGGTGTCGGCGCCTCGAAGCGCGTCTCGGCCGTGCGCTGGGGCGTGGCCACCAACATCGTCATCGCGTGGGTCGTGACGTTGCCGTTCTCGGCCGGACTGGCGTGGTTGACGATGCACGTCCTGGCCTTCTTCGGCGCGTGACGAGCTGAACCGGCCACCGCTCCTCCAGTGCGCGGAGGAGCGGTTGACTCAGCGCTGCGCTTCGACGGCGAACAACAAGGCCTCGGGCGTACAGGGCATGTCGAGCTTCACCTCGCGACCCTTCGCGCCGAAGCCCGCCACCGCGTCACGCAGGGCCGCCAC
>JBBRUE010000468.1:0-6013 GCA_038248085.1 Myxococcales bacterium
ACGTCGTCGTCGCTGTCCGGCGCGGGGAGCAGCGGGGCGAGCAGCCGCTGCGCGAGGCGGGCGAGGCCGGGCTCCGGCACCACCACCCGCGCGCGCACCAGGGGGATCTTCGTGGGGTCGGCGGCGGTGAGGCGCGCCAGTCGGTGCAACGCGACCGTCGTCTTTCCACTGCCGGCGCTCCCCAGTACGAGGAGCGGCTCGTCGGGCGGCGCGGCGATCGCTGCGTACTGCTCGGCGTCGAGGAGCGCGGTGACGTCGACCCGCGTGCCCTTCGCCTGCGCGCCGACGCTGACCCCGAGCCCGTCGCGCGCCGCGGTGCCGGCGCCCCCGGTGGCGATCGCGCTCGCGCCTCGCGACCTCCACGTCCCGTCCATGTCGCGGAAGAGCGAGAAGTCATCGCCCAGCAACTGCATCAGCTTGCCCTGGTGGATCACCACCACCCGCCGCAGCGTCACCGTGCCGGTCGCCACCCGGCCGGGGAACTGCTCCTCGAAGTGGTCGCCCTCCTTGTAGCGGTAGAAGAGCTGGGCCACCGGCGCCACGCGCCAATCGACCACCCGCAGGTTCTGCCGGGTGTCGATGTACGTGCCGTGGCCCAGCAGGTAGTCGCGGGCCTCGCCGTCTTCGACCAGGCGCAGGTGCGCGAGGTACGGCGAGCGGGGGTCGGGCAACACCGACTGGGTGCGCGCTGAGAGCTGCTGGCGCAGGGCCAGCTCGTGGAGCAGCGACCCCGCGTCGTCTTCGTCTTCGGCGGCGGCCTCGTCGCGCAGCGTGCGCAGCTCCGCGGTCGACACCGACAGCTTCGGCGCCTGTGCCCCGGCCCGCGCGGCGGTGAGGGCGGCCTGCACCCTCGTCAGGAAAGACTCTTCTTCGGCGAGGGCCGCGGCTTCGCGATCGCTGAGCATTCGGGGAGAAGTGTCATTCCCCGACGGGCTCCGTCAACCCGTTGGTTTTTTCGCGCAGTCCGCTACGGTGATTCGACTCCGATGTCCCGTCGCCTGCTCGTCGTGCCTGACTCGGATCGCGTGGAGCAGTGGCTCCTCGAGCAGACGCGTCGCACCGACTTCGTCGACCTCCGCGCGGTGTGCACCGTCTCGCAGTTGGTGGAGCGCTGCGACCCCGCCGGGTGGGCCCGCCGTGCCCCCGCTGACCCGCTGCTGGTGCGCATGGCCTTCGGCCGGCTCGCCGCCCAGCACGCCGTGCAGGCCTTCGGGGTGACCGCGCACTCCGCGGAGTTCGCCGCCCAGGCCCAGGAACTCATCACCCACCTCCGCGGCCAGGCGGTGACGCCGCGCCGGCTCGACGAGGCCACCTCGACGCTGCCGCCGGAAGGCACGCTCCGCGCGCGGGCCCGGGCCCTGGCGACCCTGTGGCGCGCCGTCGATTCGTTCCTCGAGGAGCGGGGCCTCGTCGATCGCGGTGACTGGTGGCGGTTGGCGACCGAGCGCGTCGCTCGGGAGGGACTTCCCCCGGCGCTGCAGGGCTACGAGGCGATCGAGGTGCGCCACGTGCACGACGTGCCGCCCGCCCGGCTCGCGCTCCTCGAGGCCCTCGCCCGGGCCTGCAGCGCGGCCGGGGTGGCCTTCACCTGGCGCTGGCCCGCCAGCGGGAGCGCCGCCACCGACGCCTTCATCATCAACACCGTGCGCGAGGTCGAGGTGCGGTGGGAATCGCTGGAGGTCGAGGTGGCCGCCGACCTGTCCGACGCGCCCCTGGCCTGGGTGGGGCAGGCGGCCTTCGCCGAAGAGGTGACGCCCCGCGAGGCCCCGGAGCTGTCCGCCTTCTGTGCGCCCTCGACGCGCGACGAGGCCCGGGAGATCGCCCGGCGCGTGCGGCGGCTGGTGTCGGCCGGCGTGCCCCCTGAGGCGATCGGCATCGCCTACCGCGATCTCGCCGATGACACCGAGCTGCTGGTCGAGGCCCTGGCCGATCTCGGGGTGCCGGCGCGTGCGCGGCTCGGCGTGCCCCTCGCGCAGAGCCCCCATGGCCGGCTGGCCCTCGCGTTGCTGCAACTGCCCGAAGAGGGCTTCCCGGCCGACGCGCTGGCGTCGCTGCTCGAGAGCCGCGCGGTGCAGGTGCTCCACCCCGAGGCCGCGGAGCCGCGCCGGGCGTTTCGCGAAGCCGGCGTGCGCGACGACCTCGTGGGTGCGCGGGGGGACGTGGGGGCCTACGCCGTGCGCCTCGGTGCGCTCGCAGGCCGGGCGCGCGAGGAGGCCCGCCGGGTGAAGCTCCTCGCCGACGGCGTGGCGCGCGTCATCGGTTGGTGCCGCAGCGTGCCGGATCAGGGCCCGGCGCTCGAACTCCTCGAGGCGTGGTGGGACGTGGTGACGAAGCTGGGTCTGCTCGAGGGCGCGCGCCGCAGCCTGGTGCCTCCGCTCGAGGGCGCGATGGCCGAGGAGGTCGATCGCGCCCTCGCGCGTGACCAGGCGGCCGTCGAGGCGCTCGGCGCGCTGCTCACCGGGCTCAAGGCGTCGCTTCAGCGCAGCGGCCTCGGCTCGCAGTTCATGGCCCGGCGCGACTTCGCGCGGTGGGTGCGCGTGGCCGCGGCCGAGACCAACCTCGCGGCCCGCGGTCCCCGGGCGGGCGCGGTGTGGCTGCTCGACGCGCGCGAGCTGGCGGGGCGTTCCTTCGCGCAGCTGTTCCTCGGCGGGCTGCTCGACGGTCGCTTCCCCGGCCGGCCCACGCCGCTCGCGCTGCTCAGCGAAGAGGAACGGACGGTGCTCAACCGGGCGGCCGCGTGGCCTCTGTTCCGCACCAGCGTGGGGGAGGGTGACGTGCGGCTCCCTGCGCGGCTGGCGGAAGACCGGCTGCTCTTTCACCTCGCGCTCTCGTCGGCGGCGTCAGTGACGGTCAGCCGCGCACGCTTCGACGACTCGGGCCGCGAGCTGCTCGCCTCGCCGTTCCGCGACGCGCTCGTTCGCTGCGTGGCTGACTTCCACGAAGTGCCGGTGCATCGCGCCGCGGTGGCCCGGCTCGACGAGGTGCAGACCGAGGCCGAGCTGCGGGTGCGGGCCGCGCTCGAGGCGCTCGGCGCCGAGGTCACCCGGCAGACGGTGCCCGATCCGCGGCGGGGTGCGCTGGCGGCGGCGCTCACCGGCGAACCGTGGTTCGAGGAGGCCCGTGCGCGCGGCGCGATCGAAGTCGAGCGGCTCCGGTTCTTCACCGATCCGTCCGTCGCGTCGGGTCCGTACACCGGTCGCGTCGAGGGCGAGGCCCTGGCGACGCTCCAGCACCGGCTCGCCTGGGACGGTGCGCACCCCGTGGCGTCGCACGAGCTCGGGCAGTGGGGCACCTGCGCGTTCCGCGGCCTGTCGACGATGGTGCTCGGGCTCGAGGGCGGCGAGCGGGCGGGGGAGGAACTCGACTCGCGCGCGCGCGGCAGCTTCTGGCACGACGCGCTGGCCCGGTTGATCCCCCAGCTCGACGAGGCGGGGCTGCTCGGAAAGGACGACCCGTCGCTCCGCGCGCGCATCGAGACGGCCGTCGCCGAGGCCGCGCAACGCACCGCGAAGACCGCCGCCACCGGTCACCCTGCGTTGTGGACGCTGGCCCAGGAGTGGGCGGTGACCGTCATTCACCGCGTGGTGACCTCGCCCGAGGCGAAGCCGTTCGGGCTCGCGCGGCCGAAGTACATCGAGGTGTTGTTCGGCGACCCCCGGGCCCCCGCGCCGCTGCAGGAAGTGAAGATCCCCGCCGCACGGACCGGTGAGCAAGAGGTGTTCCTCACCGGCCGCATGGACCGGGTGGACGTCGGCGAGGGCGTGGTCGGGGTGCTCGACTACAAGACGAGCGTGAAGCGCTCGCTGGGGCAGGACTTCCTCAAGCGCGAGTTCCAGATGGCGTTCTACCTGCTCGCGGTGCGCTCGCTGTTGCCGGGGGTGACGCCGACGGGTGGGTGGCTGGGCCTGGGGAAGAACGAGCTGCGGTCGATCTCCACCGCGATCGGGAAGGACGGGCAGGTCGACGAGCTGCTGGCGACCGACGAGCTGACCCGCGCGCGGCTGGAGAAACAGGGGAAGCCCAACCTCGCCAACGCGGTGTTCGGTTTGCTGGGGAGAATCCGCGGGGGTGACTTCGGGGCCCGGCCGATCGACTGCGAGTACTGCGAGCTGAAGGCCGTGTGCCGCATCTCGCAGCGGCAATTGGCGGAGGGCGCGTCGTGAGTCGCAAGAAGAAGCCGGCGCCAGTGAACGTCGATCAGCTCGACCTGTTCTCCCTCTCCCTGCGAGAGCGGGGAGCGGACCGGGGTGAGGGGCCGCCTCAAGCACTGCTCCTCGTGCAGGCTCCGGAGCCCCTCACCCGGCCTGCGGCCGATCTCTCCCCGCCATCGCAGCAAGAGGGTGAAATCCAGCTCCCCGAAGGACTGCGCCTCGAGCGCAACCTCGCGATCCTCGCGGGCGCCGGCGCGGGCAAGACCTACAGCCTGGTCACCATGTGCCTCCACCTCCTCGGCGGCGCGCGGACGGGCCACGAACCGATCTCCTGCACCGAGCTCGGCCTCCTGACCTTCACCGAGAAGGCGGCCGACGAGATGCGCAGCCGGCTCCGCGAGCGCCTCGATCACCTCGCCAACGGCAAGGCCGACGAGCCCGCCCTCTGCGACTCCTTCACCGCGGCCGGCCTGCAATTCCCCCTCCCGAAGCGTTGGCGCACCATCCGCGACGAGCTCGGCGGCGCGACGATCGGCACCTTCCACTCGTTGTGTACGCAGCTCCTCCGCCGCGCTCCGCCGAACAGCGGCGTCTCCCCCCACTTCGAGCTCCTCGACGAGCGTGACGCCCGCGCGCTGGTCCGCGATCTCGTCGAACGCACGCTGTTGGCGCGGGTCGAGCGCGGCAGCCAGCTCCGGACCCTGGTGGCGGAGATCGGCTTCGGCCGGCTCGTCGACGGCCTGGTGCCCATCGCGACGCGCATCCGCGAGGAGGGCGTGGCCCCCGACTTCGTCCACGTCGCCGACGGCCCGACCCTGCGCGCGCAATTCGAAGAGACGGTCGCGGCGCTGCAGGCCCGCACCCGCGCGACCCAGCCGGCGACCCACACTCAGCGCGAGCAACTCCAGGACTACACGCAGGTGCTCTCGCGGGTGACCTTCGCTTCGCTGGAGGCCGATCTCGGCGCGCTCCACGTCGCCCTCAAGGGGGCGCGGGGCCAGGTGGGCGAGCTGCGCGAGGCGACCGAGAACCTCGCGCAGATCTACGCGGCCTGCCTGCTGGCGCCCTTCGAGGCAGAAGTGCGCGAGCTGCTCGTCGACATCGCCACCGCGCACGAAGAAGCGCTCGCGTCGCGCGGGGTGCTCGACTTCACCGGGCTGCTGGTCCAGGCGCGCAACCTGCTGCGTGACTTCCCCGACGCCCGCCGGGACGCGCAGGCCCGCTTCAAGGCGTTGCTGGTCGACGAGTTCCAGGACACCAACCGGCTGCAGCTCGAGCTGGTGCTGCTGCTGGCCGAGCGGCGCGCCGGGGCTCCTCGGCCGGTCTCGCAGGCCTTCGAGCAGTAGCACCACGAAGTCATCGGCCTGCCCCAGGAGCCCGGCTTCCTCGCGGTGGTGGGCGATCGAAAGCAGTCGATCTACGAGTTCCGCGGCGCCGACGTCAGCGTCTTCGAGGTGATGGCACGGGCGATCGAGAAGAACGGCGGCGGGCGCGCGTACCTGCGTCACTCGCGGCGTTCGACGTCCGCGCTGCTCTCCGTCTTGAACACCGGCTTCGCGGTCGCGCTGGGCCCGGGCGCCGCGGGGAGTCCTCCAGCCGACTTCGAGGTCATCTACACGCCCGAGCACGACGATCTCCTCGCCGTGCGCACCGCCGGCCCCGAGGGCGTGCCCGTGCTGCAGCTCGAAGACTCGCGCATCGGCGACGCGAAGCTCTCGGCTGATCAGCTCCGCGCCCTCGATGCCGAGGCGGTCGCGCGCGCGGTGGCGCACGGGCTGGCCGGTGCGTGGACGGTGATGAAGGAAGCCGAGCGCCCGGCACGGGGCGGCGATCTCGCGATGCTCTTTCAGCGCTTCACGCAG
>JBBRUE010000469.1:0-6003 GCA_038248085.1 Myxococcales bacterium
CCCGATGGCTCCGGTGGCTTCATCAAGCCCTACTGGGAAGTGACGGCGATGGCGGGCTCGGACCTCAGCGAGATCTGCGTGGGCGTGTTCGACACCACCACGATGACCTGCACCAACGATCTCCCGGCCAGCGGCGCGGGTCGCTACGACCCGGTGCAGGGCCTCGAGGCGGGAGGCGCGACCAGCATCCTCGACATCCCCGTGCGGGTGACCCCCAACGGTCTCGGCATGCGCGCGTTCGAAGTGAAGGTCTACTCGAACGACCCCGACGAGGCCGTCACCACCATCGCCATCACCGCGAACTCGGTGATGCTGCCCCCCTGCGACGTGGAGATCACCCCCATCGCGCTGCAGTTCGGCATCGTGTCGCCCCCGGCGATCAAGGACCTCGGCTTCACCATCCGCAACAAGCTCACCGGCCCCAGCGACCTCTGCCTGATCTCGAACCTCCAGCTGCTGCCTGAGACGGGGAACCCCACGGGCATGCCCGCCGTGTTCTCTCTGCCCGGCGGCCCGTTGAACGAATTGGAGCTCATGCCCAGTGAGACCAAACAGGTCATGGTGCGCGCGTGGCCGCAGGGCCAGCTGTCCGCTGTGCCGGCGCAGGTCGTAGGTCACGTCGCGTTCAACCTCGCCAGCCCGGTCATCCCCTCGGCTTCAGTGGCGCTGACCGCCACCATCGCCAACAGCTGCCTGACCATCTCGCCCAGCACGCTCGACTTCGGCACGGTGAAGAAGGACTGCAACTCGCCCCCGAAGAACTTCCAGATCTACAACTCGTGCTCGACCGAGGTGCTGATCAACAGCTCGGCCATGGGCTCAGCCGCCGGCGAAGGCCCCGGCGGGCCCAACTGCCCCGGCACCTCTCCCTGTCCTGAGTTCTTCGTCGTCGCTGGCATCGCGGGCGGCACCCGGGTCGCGCCCGGCAGCACCACGCCGGTGACCTTCTCGCTCAAGTACCACCCCATCAACTATGGCCCGGACACCGGCGCCTTCGTCATCAGCGTCACCCAGGCCGGGCAGCCGCTCGACTACGTGGTCGCGCTGCAGGGCAAGGGCGACATGGACGGTCTGAACACCGACACCTTCCGCCAGGACACCAAGCCCAAGGCCGACATCCTCCTCGTCATCGACGACTCCTGCTCGATGGGTGACAAGCAGACGGCGCTCGCGCAGAACATGGTGGCCTTCCTCCAGTACGCGAGCAGCAACCAGGTCGACTTCCAGATCGGCGTCACCAACACCGAGCTGACCGACGCGACGCGCGGCCAGCTCAAGCGCACCCCAGCGGGCAACAAGATCCTCCGCCCGACGACCCCCAACCTGAACTCCGAGTTCTCGACCCTGGTGAACGTCGGCACCAACGGCTTCTCGGAGTCGTGCATGGAGCCAGCGACGCGGGCGCTCACCGCGCCGTACATCACCGACCCGGCGATCAACGCGGGCTTCCTGCGCAACGAGGCGGTGCTCGCGGTCGTGTGCGTCACCGACGCGCGCGACCAGGCCCCGCAGGCGCCGGTGTTCTATTTGAACCAGCTCCTCAACATCAAAGGCGCGCAGCGGGCGAGCCAGTTCACCTACAACGTCGTCGGTCCATTCCTGCCCAGCGCCCCCTCGGGCTGTGCGTACGATGACACCAACGATGGCCGGCACGACTTCATGGTCTCGCAGACCAACGGCGTGAAAGAGGAAATCTGCACCCCGAACTGGGCCGTCGCCCTCGAGCGCATCGGCAAGAACGCGTTCGGTTACCGCACGAACTTCTTCCTCACTTCGCGCCCCGACCTGGCCTCAGCGATGGGCATCCAGGTGGCGATCGACGGCATGCCGATCCCCGCGGTGGACCCCGACCCCAACCTCATGTCGCGCATCTGGCAGTACGACGCGACCAACAACTCGATCAACTTCGAGCCGCTCTACGTTCCCGAGCCCGGCAAGACCTTGACCGTGACCTACGTGGCCGCCTGCATCCCGTGATGCAGTCCTGACTTTCTGCCCCCGCTCACGGCCCGTTGTCCCGGGTCGCGAGCCGCGTTTGTTTTGATGGAGAACGATGTGAAGAAGCTCTCGACCTACGGCCTTCTGCTGCCGCGCTCATTTCGGGTTCCGCGGCGCAGCTGCCTCCCGTCATCACCTCGACCCAGCCGTACCAGCCGCTGGTGGGCGCCACGACGATCGCCTACTCGAACGGCGACGACGAGGGCGTGTTGCTGCCCCTCGGCTTCACGTTCCCGTACTTCGGCCAGAACTACACCCACGTGATGGTCAATTCCAACGGCGTATTGGTGCTTGGGTCCGGCACGCTGACGACTTGCGCGACCGGCTGCCTGTCGAACCTCTCGCTGCCCTCGACGTCGACGCCCAGGCCGGTCATTGCCGGCTTCTGGGACGACCTCGATGTCGGCGCGGCGGGCTCCGTTCGCACTCTCCAGGGCCCCGGCACCTTCGCGGTCGAGTACGTGGGCGTGCAGAACTACGCGACGCCCGGTGCCTACGTCACGTTCGAGATCAAGCTCAACGCGGCGGGCTCCTTCTCGGTGCACTACGGGAGCATCACCGGCCTGACCGGCGACTGGAGTGCCTCGGCGGACTTCGACAACGAGACGGGCACCCTCGGCGCGAACTTCCTCAGCGGCTGCACCACGAGCTGCACGCTCGCCCATTTCCCGCCCAACACCATGTTCACCGTCGGTGAGCCCAACGACCCCGACCTCGCCGTGAACTCAGTGACCATCGCGAACTTCGTGATGGCGATGGACGGGAACCTCACCTTCGACGTCAGCTCGGCGCTCCGGAACTTCGGCCGCACAGAGGCCAACGGCTTCTACTGGAAGGCGTTCCTCTCGCGCGATCAGCAGCTCGACACGACCGCGACCGATGGCGGCGCGGACATCGAGGTCGCGTCGGGTGGCCCCGAGAGTCTCCCCGGCGTCGACGGCGGGGTGACCGCTGACGGCGGCCAGGCCATCGTCAACGTCAGCGGCTCGGCCGCGACGACCACCGCGCCCCCCACTGGCGAGTACTACGTGCTGGTCCAGGTCGACTCCACCAACGTGGTGCCTGAGGCCTCCGAGGCCAACAACGTCGGCTCGACGCTGACGGCCTTCGTGCAGGGCACCGACCTCGTCGCGACCTCGCTCTCGGGTCCGGCCACGACGGGCGGCGGCAACACCGAGAACATCCCGTTGAGCTTCTTCAACCGCGGCACGACCTCCGCCGGCACCGTCACCTTCCGCATCCTCCTCAGCACCGACCAGGTCTTCGACCAGGCTGACTTCCAGATCTTCAGCGGCAGCCGTACCGTCAGCGGCGGTCAGACCATCGCCGAGATCGTCGCGGTCACGATGCCCGCCAACGTACCCAACGGGCAGTTCTACTACCTCCTCCAAGTCGACCCGGCGAACACCATCGTCGAGGCCAACGAGACCAACAACGTCGTCGCCTCGAGCGCCAAGGTCGACGTGCGCCGCGCTGATCTCCTCGCGGAGCAGGTGTCGTTTCTCGACCCGGTCACCGGCCTCGAGACGAGCCGCGCCCGCTTCGGCGACGCGGTGCGCATGAAGGTTCGTTTCCGCAACACCGGCGGCGCCAACGCCAACAACTTCCGCGTCGCCCTCGTGCTCTCGACCGACTCGTCGCTCTCGCTGCTCTCGGACACGTACATTTGCGACCAGGTCGTCGCCACCCTCGTTCCGAGCGCCACCTCGACCGAGGTCACCCTCGACTGCAACCTCCCCCTCGCGAACTCGGCGATGATGGCGTTCGCCACGGGCCCCTATTTCTTCTACGGCATCGTCGACAGCACCGGCGCGGTCTTCGAGAGCAACAAGGCCAACAACAGCCTGCAGGTCGGCCCGGTGCGCATCACTGCACCCGGCCCCGATCTCACGGTGACCACCGTCACCGGGCCCGCGTCGGCCGGCGTCGGTGAGGTGATTCCGGTGGTGCGCACCATCCGCAACATCGGCAACGTCGACGCGCCCGCGGTGCCCTACCGCTTCTACGCCTCGGCCAACGACATCATCACCACCGACGACGTGCTCCTGCAGATCATCGACAACGGCTCGACGCGCGACGAAGGCACAGTGACGCTCGCGCGTGGCACGGGCGACACGGCCACCGAGTTGGTGCGGCTGCCGGGCACGATGGCCGCGGGCACCTACTACGTCGGCTGCGTGGTCGACCCGGCGATGTCGATCACCAACGACCTCGACCCCACGAACAACGCCGTCGCGTCGCGCACCATGGTGGTCGCTCCGTCCTCGCTGCGCGTGGTGAACACCTCGCTCCCGGACGCCGTCATCGGCCGCCCTTACAGCTTCCGTCTCGCGGCGGTAGGCGAGCAGGGCGCCTCGACCTGGCGCATCGACACCTCGCTGGGCGCCGCCCCGAGCTGGATCTCGATCGGCGCCACCGATGGACTCCTCACCGGGACGCCCTCGGGCACGGGCGGGGCCGAAGTCGTGGGCCTCACGGTGGTCCTCGAGAATGGCGGTCGACAGGCGGCCGTGCGGCTCGCGCTGCGCGTGTTGCCCACCACCTCCGGGGTAGAGATCACCACCTCGAGTCTCCCAGCCGTCGTCAACAGCAGCGCCTCCCAGTACCAGTACGTGCTCGGCGCCGCGGGCGGCGTCCGGCCCTACGGTTGGCGCGTGGTCGGCGGCTCCCTGCCGACCGGGATGGCGCTGGGCGGCGACGGCACGCTCTTCGGCGCGCCCCGCAACGCCTCCAGCGGCTCCATTCCCCTCACGATCGAGGTCCGTGACGCGGTCGGTGGCCGCGCGACCCGCCAGTTGTCGCTGCGCCTCATCGCCGCCGGTTCGCTCACCTTCCGGACCGTGGCCATCCCCGACGCGCTCATCGGCCAGGAGTACCTCCAGGACATCGCCGTCGCGAACCAGGATGGCTCGGCGCTCGCCAAGCCGCTCGTCTGGCGCGTGGCGGGTGAAGTGCCCGGCGGCCTGTCGGTGACCCCGCAGTCGGAGTTGATCACCGTCAGTGGCCGAGCGACCCAGGCGGGGACGTTCAGCTTCACCATCAGCGTCGAAGACAACAACGGCCGCAGCGACTCGCTCGAGTTCACCATGACGGTGCACCCGCCGCGGTACCGCGTGCTCGGCATGCTGCCCGACGTCCTGCGCCCCGGCCAGGCCGGGGTCTCCGTGCAACTCAGCGTCTCTCCCAGCAGCAACTCGGCAACCTTCAAGATCGCCAGCGGAGCGCTCCCGCCGGGCCTCTCGCTGGATTCTGCGGGCATGATCACCGGCACGGTCGCCACCGACGGCGCCGAAGGCTTGTGGGCCTTCGTCGTCGAGGCGCGTGACACCGCCGGCATGTCGGGCCTCACCCCGATGTCGCTGCGCGTCGAGCGCGAGGCGCGGGCGGCGGGGTGCAGCAGCACCTCGACCTGGTCGCCCTTCGCCTTCCTGGCCGTGGGCCTGGCGCTCATGCTGCGCCGGCGTCGCCTCCCGGCGGGGGCCGTGGCAGGGCTGTCGCTCGCCGTGCTCCTGGCGCCGCTCTCCTCGTACGCCCAGTACCAGGTCATCGGGCCCACGCCGGTCGCCTACCAGCCGCTGGCCAGCGGATCCGTGACCAGCGCCGGCACCTCGCTGACCGTTCCGTTCCAGATGCCGTTCTTCGACACCCAGTTCAACACCGTGGCGATGTCCCAGTACGGCTACCTCGCCATCGGCGGCTCCTACGCCAACGCGTCGACGAACCAGAACGTGCCCCACACCAGCACCTCGTCCCTGGTGCCCAGCCAGTACATCGCTCCGTGGTGGGACGCCCTCACGACCCCGCTGAGCGCGGCGAACGGCTACCGCTACCAGGTGACGGGCACCGCCCCGAGCCGGATCATGGCCTTCGAGTGGAACGGGGTGGGCGCGAACGTCACCACGTCACGCGTCGCGTTCCAGGTGCTGCTCTACGAGACCACCGGTCGCATTCGTTTCGTCTACAGCAGCGCGTTGCCCGGCACGGCGTCGGCCTCGATCGGCGTGC
>JBBRUE010000470.1:0-6000 GCA_038248085.1 Myxococcales bacterium
AGCGGGCCGCGAAGCCAGTCGCCAGCAAGCCCACGCCGATCGCCACCACCGGCAACAGACGGCGACGTCACCTGGGTGGTGAGGTTCTGCGTCGTCGCGTCGGAGTACACACCCGTCGCGGTGAGCTGCTGGGTGCGCCCCTTGGCGACCGACGGCGCGACCGGCGTCACGTCGATGCGCACGAGCGTCGCTGCCGTCACGGTCACCGTGGTGGACGCGGTCACCGCCCCCAGGGTGGCCACCACCGTCGAGCCGCCAACCCCCGCCGCGGTGAGCAGGCCCTCAGAGCCCGCCGCGTTGGAGATGGTGGCGACCGAACCGGTGCCCGTGGTCCACGTCACCTGGGTGGTGACGTCCTGCATGGTGGCGTCAGAGAAGAGGCCGGTGGCAGTGAACTGCTGCGTCAGGCCGCGCGCGAGGCTGGGCGCGGTGGGCGAGGCCTGCAGCGAGGTGAGCGTGGCGGCGCTGACGGTGAGCGGGGTGCTCCCCAAGACCGTGCCGCTGGTCGCGGTGATGGTGGTGCTGCCGACCATCTGCGCGGTCGCGAGGCCCTCCGAGCCCGCCGCGTTGCTGATGCTGGCGACTGCTGGCGTGCTGCTGCTCCAGGTCACCTGCGTGGTGAGATCCTGCGTGCTGGTGTCGCTGAAAAGACCCGTCGCGGTGAAGGTGCGCGTCAACCCGCGCGCGACCGAGGGCGACGCCGGGGTGACCTGGATCGACTGCAGCCGCGCCGCGCTGACGGTGACGGTGGTGGTGCCGGAGATGGCGCCCACGGTCGCCGTCATCGCTGAGGTGCCGACGGTGAGGGCGGTGACGAGGCCGCCCGCCGAGATGCTGGCGACCGCAGGAGTCGCCGAGCTCCACGTGGCCTGGGCGGTGACGACCTGGGTGGAACCATCGGAGAAGCGGCCGATGGCGGCGAGCTGCGCGGTGAGCCCGCGCGGAATCGAAGGCGCGGCCGGCGCCACGTCGATGCCGGTGAGCATCGCGTCGGAGACGGTGACCATCGTGCTGCCCGAGATGCCGTCGAGGCGCGCGGTGAGCTCGGCAGTTCCGACGGTGAACCCGAGCACCAGGCCCCCGCCGTCGACCGAGACGATCGCTTCATTCGACGAGCTCCACGCGACCTGGCCCGTGACGTCCTGGGTGGTGGTGTCGGAGAAGCGCGCGGTCGCGGTGAACTGCTGGGTGGTGCCCTTGGCGATCGTCGGCAGCGCGGGCGTCACCTCGATGGCCGTCAGCGTCGCGGTGGTGACCCCGACGGTGAGCCGGCCGGTGACGCCGTCCTTCGTGGCCGAGACCTCGACCGAGCCGGGGAGCAACCCGCTCACCAGGCCGCCCGTCGCGGTGACCGAGAGCTTCGTCGCGTCGGCCGAGGCCCACGTGGCGCTGGTGGTGAGGTCGGCGTTCGTGCCGTCCGAGAAGACGCCGGTCGCGGTCAGCTGCAGCGTCGTGCCCTTCGCCAGCGTGGCACTGGCCGGCGTCAGGTCGATGCGGGTGAGCGTCACCACCTTCGCCGAGACCGACACCGTCAGCGAGGCGCTCAGCGTGCGCAGCTTCGCGGTCACCGTGGCCGTCCCCGCCGAGAGGCCCTGCAGCGTCGCGACGCCGTCGCCGCCAGAGCTGACCGCCACCACCGCGTCGTCGCTCGAGGTCCACGTCGTGCCGATGGCCGACCCCGGCGTCGCGCCAGCGAGCACCTTCGCGGTCACCTGCCGCGCTTCGCCGAATTGCAACGCGAGCGTCGTGGGGGAAACCTCCAGCGTCTCGGTCACCGGGGTGGGAGGGGGACACGCCGCCAACGCCATCGCCGCCACCACGAGCACTCTGAAGGACAGTCGCATGGCACCTCGTCTGGCCGATCCGCCCTCCCGGAGCAATGCCCGCGGGGTCTGAAATCTTGAAAGGCGGCGAAGGGCTCCTACGCTTCATTACATGGACAAGGTCTTCCTCACCGGCCAGTTGGCGGAGAAGTTGAAGCGAATCTACGAGCAGGCGCTGCGCGCCGCCGAAGACGCCCGCCTCGACGCGAAGACGGGTGCCCCGCGCGCCGTCAACCTCGCCGCCGCGACCCGCACCCGCCTCGAGGCAGCCCAAGCCGCGTGGGAAGTGGTGACCGACTTCAAGCCCGTCTCGCTGAAGAAGGGCGAGCGCATCGGGCTCGGCGCGCTGGTGGAGCTGGAGGACGGCGAAGGCGGCAAGACGCTCTTCATGGCGCCTGCGGGCGCTGGCGAGGAGCTCACCGGCCCGGGCGGCGACGGCTTCCTCCACGTGGTGACGCCCGGCTCGCCGATCGGCAAGGGCCTGATGGGCAAGAAGGTCGGTGACGTGGTCGAGGTGATGGTGAAGGGCGAGCTCACCGAGTGGGACATCGTCTTCGCGGCCTGACGGTCGCGCCCTTCACTCAGGGACAGTTGCCGTTCACCACGCACGCCACCTTGTCGCCGCACTGCTTGGCCTGCGCGCTGCCCTGGCACTGCATGACACAGGCGGAGGCCGCGTCCTTCACGTCGCACGTGCAGACGGCGGCGCCCTGGCAGAGCACGGTGCAACCACCCTGGGGACACTCGATGCGGCAGGTGCTGGTGCCCTGGCAGACCACGGTGCTGTTCTGCCCGAGGTTCGCTTCGCACTTCGAGGCCCCGCTGCAGGTGACGCCCGCATCCGCGCCTGCCTTGGTGTCGCAGGTCGAGCCGCCCGCGCAGCTGACCGTCGCGCCCGCTCCGAGGGCCTGGTTGCACGTCGAGCCACCCGCGCAGCTCGTGGCGCAGTTGCTGGCGCACGCGACGGTGCAGGTGTTGTTGGAGGCACAGTCGAAGGTGGCGTTCGACGGCAGCGCGGCTGGAGTGCCCGTACCCGCATCCGTGCTCCCGAAGGTGCACGCCTGGCCCGACGCACACTGGCAGGCGTTCGCCGCACACGAGCAGGCGCCTGCACACACCGGAGAGACTCCGGGACCGCAGGCCTGCAGGCCGAAGGTGGCGCCAAAACCGAGGACGAACGCGAGAGTGCCACGGTACAGCAGGGGCGAGCGGAGGTTCATGGACGACCTTTCGCCGAATTGACCCCTGGCGAGCGGGAGCGGCCACGCCCAACGCCGATCGTCAGAGGAACTGCACGCCGATCGCGAAGTGAAAGTTGAACCAGCGCGGATCGGTCGCGTAGAGCACCGGGTACGTCTGCCAGATGAACTGGGCGCGCACGCGCTCGAGCAGCGACACCGAGACGCTCAGGTCCAGCTCGCTCTGGGTGCACCAACGGGGGTCTCCCCCGAGGTCGCTGCACTTCAGCGCGCCGAGGCTGTCGAACGTCCCCAACTGCACGCCCGCCCGCAGCGCCACCCGCGACTGCACCAGCGCGTTGGAGAGGAACGAGAGGTGGAACTCCGGGCCCCCGACGAGGTTGAAGGCGATGCGCTGGGTGCCCGGCGTCAACAGCGAGGTCAACTGGGTGATCTGCAACGCGCCGGTGAGCTGGAACCAGTGCGTCTGCCAGCCGAAGGGCACCGCGCTCACCCCACCCTCGATGATCGTCCCGACCACCAGGTGCCCGGAGATCTGCGGCGGTGAGAACTGCAGGTTGTTGAGCGCGACGCGGCCCACGGTGCGCGCGAGCACCCGATCGGCGAAGCCGGCCTGCGCGTTGGCCCAGTGCTGCACCATCGCCTCGAGGGCGCGGCGAATCGCGAGGCGCCCGAGGTTCGAGTTGTTCCGCGCGAGCCCGAGGTCGGTGAAGTCGAAGCGGTACTCGGCCAGCAGCCGCATGAAGAAGTCGAAGGCCGTCTCGTCGTCGCGGCGCTTGCGCTCGTCGAAGATGGGCCGCACCCCGGGCACGTCGACGGTCGAGAGCCCCTGCCGCGCGCGGGCGCAGTGCTGGTGGTACCCACCGAGGGTCGAGCTGCGCAGCGACTCGGGGGTGGGCCGGCAGGCGGCGGCGACGCGGTCGATGCTCACCTGGAGCAGAATGGCGAAGCGCGAGAGGTCCTTGTCGGCGCACAGCACGCGATCGGCCTCGCGCCCGGGCTCGTACATCGCGAGCATGCACAAGAAGGGCTTCCACTCCTTCGGGTGCTCCGCCGCCGAGCGCGCGATGAGCCCGTCGACGTCGAAGTGCGCCCCGTGCCAGCCGACACCTTCCTTGAGCTCGCGGTAGGCGTCGTACATGCCGAGGTAGAAATCGAAGACGCGGAAGTCCTTCTCGAAGAAGCCCACGAAGGCCGAGAGGTGCTCGCTGGCCTTGGGGTACTGGCTCACCGTGAGCTTCATGCGCAGCGCGAGGTCCTTGCGCTCCTCTGCCAGGGCCGAGAGCTCCTTGGCGCGCGCCGACTCGACGAAGCCGCCGCCCAGCTTGAAGAACTGCGCGATGAGGCCCTTGTCTCCGGGCGCCTCGCTGGCGGCATCTTCCGGAGGGTAGGCCGTGGTGTCGGGGTCGAGGTACAGGTGGAGGATGTCAGGGTGCGCCTCCCCTTCCGGTTCGCGCAGCGGGTCGCGCCACACCGGCCGGCCCGCGGCGTCGCGGCGCAAGCGGGTCTCCGAGACGTTGTAGGCCAGGCGCAGCGGGTTGTTGTCGAACACCCCGCCGTCGACGAAGAGGTCGAGGTACTCGGCCACGCGGCACTCGACGTTCGCCGCGCCCGCCACCTCGCCGTCCTTGGGCGGCTTCGAGAGGCAGTACTCGATGGGCTGCGGCGCGAAGGCCACCGGGAAGGCCGACGACGCGAAGAGCAGCGAGCGGAGCTGGTTGAAGTTGCGGTCACCGGTCACCGGGTCGGTGCCGTCTTCTTCGACGAAGGGCAGCAGCGGCTGCGGGAGGTGGCTGCTGGGCAGCACGTAGTTCGAGAGCTTCGGTCGCTTGCCGACGCCACGGCCCTGGATGCGCACGAGGAACTTCTCTTCGAGCCGGGGCACCGAGAGCCCCCTCTGCAGCTCGACCTGCCGCGCGTTCACCCGGGTCACCACCACGCCGAGCACCACGTCGCACGACTCGGGCAGCCCTTCGGCGCCGAGCACCCGAATGCGATCGAAGCTGCGCTCGAGCGCGGCCCGGCTGAAGAGCGCCTCGCCCCGGGTGTGCTTGCTGTCGAAGAGATCGCGGTAGCCGACGTCGCCCCACGCCAGCCAGCCGGGGTCGGCGAAGGGGTCGCTGGTGGGCGGCCGGCAGCTCGCCAGCGCGCTCACCAGGGCGTTGATGCTGCCCGCCGAGGCGCCGGTCACCATCTTCAGCTCGAGCGCGGGCTCGGCCTTGAGCTGCTCGAGGGTGAGGTACATGAAGCCCGCTTCGTAGGTGCCCAGCGAGACGCCACCCGAGATGGTGACGCCCAGGGGCCGCGGCGGGGGGCGGACAGGCGCTTGTGTCTGCGCGAGCGCGAAGAACAGCAGCGACGAGAGCAATGTCATCGGGTCACCCCGGGAGGAGCGTCATCTCTTGCGAGAAGTCTTCGGAGGCGAACTCGAGCGTGACCGCGCCGCCCAGCCGCACCTTCGCGCCCGGCTTGACCAGCATGTCTTCCCCGCGGACGACGGGCACGCCGTCGAGCTCGGTGGTGCTGCCGGAGACCGCGCGCAGCCGGAAGCCGTCGGCCCGCCGGTGGAGCTCGAAGTGCCAGCGGCTGATGCGGCTCTGCAGGTTGGGGTCGGCGAGGGTGAGCACCACGTCGTTGGCGGTAGCCCCGTCCTGCTCGCGCAGCCGCCCGAAGCGGATGACGTCGAGCGTGGGGAGCCGCACCTCGGTGCCGTCTTCGAAGCGCACCAGGGTGGGGAACTTCGAGGCGTCGAGCCAGTCGCGGGTGAAGAGGTCCTGGGGCTTGTCGACGCCCTTGAGTTCCACCGCGCGCTGACGACGGGCGCGCAGCCGCAGCTCGAGGTCGGTCAGCTCGCCGTGCGCCGCGAGCGACAGCCGCAGCTCGCCCGAGCCCGCCGAGCCCGCCACCCGACTGCAGAAGTTCACCGAGTCGCCCGAGACGAGCACCCCGTCGGTGAGCACCGGCCCCACGTGGATGCC
>JBBRUE010000471.1:0-5984 GCA_038248085.1 Myxococcales bacterium
CTGCACGGAAGTCTCGCTCAATCAAACCGGCGGTATAGCGACTGTGGAACTGCCAACGTTAGAGACATACACGCTCGTAGTCCTTGAAACCGAAGCGCAACACTAGCCGCGTCTCTGCCATACACCAACCAAGGAAGTGACGCCGTCACCTGGCGGGCCTGAGGGCTCGACGTCGGCGCGCGAGCAGCAGCAAGCCGGCGAAGGCCAGCCAGCTCGGAGCCTGGGCGCCGGTGCAGCCACAGCCCGTCGGGGTCACGGCCGCAGGGGCCCGCGTCGAGACGACGAGACCGTGCAACGACGCGACGGGGGCGGCGCCGGGCGTCGAGAGAAGCCGGGCGTAGGCATCGAGGCGAACGACCGCGCGCCCGTCGGCCGGCAGCGAAACCGCCTCGATCACCAGGGCGCTGCCCTCGAGGTGTGCCGGCACGGGGCGGCCATCGACGCGAACCGACCCGAGCATCGGCACGGCGCCGCTCACGGGCACTTCGAGGGTCAGGCCGTCGACCGCGCACGCCGTGGTGTTGCGGAGCGTCACCTCGAGTTGGAAGGTCTCTTCTTCGCGGCGCAACACCGGGCTCGACTGCACGTCGATCTCCACGAAAGGCCGCACGTCGAGTTCGATGGTACGCGACGCCGTCGCGACGTTCGTACCGCCGGCATCGACCGTCCACTCGAGGACGAGCTGCTGACCGACGATCGAGAAGTCTGTCGCGGTGCTCTGGAGTTCGAAGGTCGAGCCGGTGCCCCCGCTGGCGTTCAACGAGGGGCCCGAGACGACGCGCCAGCTGGTCTCCGCCGACTGGCAGGCGCCGGCGACAGGCAGCAACGAGACCGTCGACCTCGCCCCGACGCCACAGAACACCTCGAGCCTTCCCACCGATTGTGCGCCGACCGCGACCGGGATCACGTCGAGGGCCACCGTGGCGCGCGCCTCGGCGCCCGTGGCGCCGCCGTCCTCGAACAGCCGGGCGACGATGTCTCGGGTGCCTCCGGCGCACCCGCCCGGTACCGGCAACGACCACCCACCGGGGGTGCTGAAGCGCGCGCTCGCCGTCGGCGTCGTCCCGTCGAACACCGTGACCTCGGCCTCGAGCCTGCGCTGCGGCAAGCAGGTGGTGGTGACCGACAGCTGGCCCGAGGCGACCCCTGCGTCCATCGCCGCGGTGACGGTCAGCGGGGTGGTCGCGTCGAGGGGCACGATGTTCGGCGAGACGTCGACGACGAGCAGGCCCGCGTCCGAGAGGCGCCCGAGCTGCTCTCCGACGACCTGGCGTCTCGCCACGGCCACCACGCGGGTGGGGACGCAGAGCGACGAGGCGCCGACCAGGAGGCCCCCGTCGAGCGCCTGGACGGGGAGGCCTCCGCCATCGACGAAGTCCCACACCAGCTCGGTCCCGGGAAACCCGGTGGTGCCGTCGCACGCGTGGCCGCCGTCCAGCGGGACCCACACCGTCGCGGTGCCACCCGCTTGCACCGCAGGCCCGGGGAAGACGGGGGGCTCGGGCACGCCCCACGGTTGCACCGTCACCTGCCGTACGGAGCTCGAGGTCGAGGGAGCGCCCCGCCCCCACGAGGCCGTCGCGGTCAACGAGACAGGAAGCCCCGCCGCGGCGCACACGATGGCAGGAGGGATCCACGAGAAGGCCGCGCCCGAGCCGAACTGACCGTCGGACGACGTCCACGCGATCGTCGCCGGGTCGCAGCCGCCGTCGATGACGGCCGAGACGCTCACCGGCGGCCCCCCGGCGTACGGCGGCGAGGGGGGAGCGAGGGTCTGCAGCGAACCGTGCCCGACGATCTCCACGGTGACCGGCGTCACCACGACATGCAGCCCGTCGCGCGCGGTGAGATCGATGGCCAGCGGGCCGCACGCCGCACCCGGGGGCACCGCGAGATCGACCTGGAAGCCATCGTCGACACCGACGACCGGCTGGAACGTGGCGCCCGGGGCGCTCCACGACAGGAACACCGGATCACCATCGGGATCGCCGGCGTCCGCGACGAGGCGCACCGTGCTCCCTGCGTCGGCCGAGAAGCCGCTGAAGACGACCTCCGGAGCCGCCGCATTTTCGTAGAGCCAGATCTGCCCCGCGGTCTCGGTCGCCGCACACCACTTCGCGTCGAGGCAATGCACGCGCTCGGTGACGATCGGCGCTGCGGTGCGGGCCCGCCAGGTCAGCGCCTGTCGCGCCGGGTCCGGGATCGGAGAGAGCACCACGCCGGTGCTGGTCGTGACCATGCCGAAACCACGCGCCATCCCCACGAAACGGGGGATCAACCCGGTGGGAATCGTCGGGGTCAGCGCGCCGACGACGCGGACATCGGGCTGCAGGACCAGCCCGTTGAGCGTGGTCACCCCGACCAGCGCAGGCAAGCCCGCGCGCTCGAAGGGCGACAGGTCCCGAAGCGGCGCGGGGACGCCGACGGACGACGCCGTGCCACCGTCGACGCTGAGCTGGAAGGAAGCCAGCTGCATGTTGGCGACGAGGTAGTCGACCCCTCCGACGCGGGTGGTCTGGAGGCTGCGCACGCCAGACATGGTCCACCCGCCGATCTGTGGCCAGGTGGTCGCCGCGACGGGCCCCGTAAGGAGCTGCTCGGTGTTCGCGCCGGCCGTGATGGTCATCGCCAGTTGGTCGCCCGCGAACACGCGCAAGTGGCGGACCGTCGTCGCGATGACGGCCTGCGGGGTGCCGCAGCCCGGCGAGAAGGTCACGATGTTGCTGCCACCCTGGAGCGCCACGAGGCAGCCGCCGTCGAAGAGTCCCGCCCCGGTGCTGGCCCCCGGCAGGGTGACGAGGGTCGAGACCCCACCATCGGCCGCGACGATCCACGCCGTGCTGGAGGTGCTCCCCGCGGCCACGACGAGGCCGGCGTCCACGACGACGACGTCCTGGGGGACACCCGCCGTCCCGACGGGCCACCATCCCGCCATGGCGAGCGTCGGCAGGAGCAGGAGCGCGAGGCGCAGGGATCGCATCAGTAGCTGACCTCCGTGCGCAGGTAGATGCGATCTCGCGACATCGTGGCGCCTGCGTCCAGCCCCGTTCCCGAGAAACCGAAGGCGTTGTACCCGGCGCCGACGAAGAAGCGGTGGTCAAAGCGGTAGCCGAGCTCGCCGCGCAGCGAGGCCCACGAGCTGTCGCCGGGCACGGAAGACCGGGCGGCCACTTCGCCGGCGATCTCGATGCCTTCCCAGATGCGCACCGAGGGACGGAGGGACGCCGACAGGATCGGGCCCGCCTCGGTGAAGCCGAGGTGCCCGCCGGCCGAGAGCGCGAAACGATCACCGAAGCGCAGGGTGGGGAGAATCGAGATGACGTGCAGCCGCTGCTCGGTGGTGGGCGACCAGGTCTGCTTGTAGGCGTAGCGGGCGAGCACGGCCCCACGCTCGAAGCGCCAGGCCACGGCGACGGTGGCGTCGACGGTACGGCCCACCAGCGCGTCGTTCTGCACCGAGTGGGTCCACAGCGCGCGGGCGGTCACCGAGACGTCGCGGTGGGCGCGCCACTCCCCACCTCCACTGGCGACGAACTGGCGCAGCGAGCGGCTCCCCTGCTCGTCACGCACCTCGCCGCGGGCAAAGAGACGCAGGGCCTCACGTTCCCAGCTGAGCGTGACGCCGCCGGCGTTGCGCGACACGTCGGCGGTCAGACCATCGAGCGAGCGCGCGCCGTGCTCGTAGCGCGCGGTGACCATGAACGCGTCGGAGAGCTTCTGGGTGAGCCCCACCGCGCGCCCCATGCGCAGGCCATCGACGTCGGTGGCCGACACGTCTTCGGCGAACACGGCCGTGTCGGCGTCGATCTGCTGGCGCACGCCGGTGATGAGGCGCCGCTCGCCCGCGCCGGGCGCATCGGCGTCGATCGCCTGCACGCCGTACCAGGTCTCGTCACCGCGCAAGTACGAGACCGAGCCCCAGACCTGCGGACCCAGCGCGGGGCCCCAACCGCCACGCACGCCGAGTTCGAACTTCTCTGACGGCTTTACGTCGACGCCGAGGCTCGCGAACGAGAGTTCCATGCCCCCGAGGCTCACCAGTTGTTGCCGGTAGCCCGCGCGCAGCTGGAGCCACGGGGTGAGCCGGTAGCGGCCGGCGACGCCGAGGGTGAAGCCGCCACGCGTGCCCTCTCCGAGGGTCTGCTGGAACTCGCGCGCCTCGAGGCGAACGCCCCAGTCGGCGCGCTCGAAGCCGACGCCGCCTCCGAGGGTGCGGCCCCGCACGCGCGCGCCCGAGAACGGGGCCCGCGGATCGGGCATGTCGCGGAAGTCGACCAACGCGGCCAGCACCACGGGCCCGAGCGGCTGTTCCCCGCGCAGCGAGACCTGGTTGAGCGCGCCGAGCTGCGCCACGTCTTCGAAGCCGCTCTGCCGCCAGCGCCACGCCGCGTCCCACGAGCCCCTTCCGAAGAGCCCCTTGGCGCGCGCACGCAACGTCACCGCCCAGCCCGAGGTGTCGGCCGCGGAGACGGCCGCGAGTTGCTGGGTGAGACCGCCGTCCCGCGAGAACGCCAGCCCCTGGATGCCACCGTTGCTGCGCGCAGCCTCGGCGCTGAGCCACACCGGCCCCAGCTTCGCCTCGGCCGCGCCGCGCAGCAGCCCATAAGCCCCGTCACGGAACGCGCTCACCGAGACCTTCACCGGGCCCAACCGGCCGCGGGCTTCCCCTCCGAACACCGCGTCGCCCGCGACGCTCGAGTCGAGGTATTCGTAGTCGACGACCAGCATCGAGACGATGCCGGCGGTCAGCGGGTCGCTCTGCAGCAGCGACTCGCTGGCGAAGAACGACAGCGGGCGCGCCAGCACGATGCGGCCGGAGAATGGATCGAGCGTGTAGTCGCGCCCCCGCTGCAGGTGCAGCTCGCGCACCGGCAACTGGGTCACCGCGTCGCGCCACTCCACGCGGAGGGCCTCGCTGCCAGTGACGACGGAGCTCTTCGAGAGGAAGAACAGGCTCCCCCCCGTGCTCTCGAAGCGATCGTGCATCGGGCGTCTCGAGAGACCGGACAGCATGTCGGTCTGCGAAGGCGCCGCCACGCCACGGAGCGAGGCGCCGAAAGGGGACTTCTCCGTCGGGGTCTCCACCTCGAGGAAGGCGCCCTGGAGCGCGCGGTGGGTACGCCCGGCGTCGGCCGCGGCCTGGAACCAGCGCGTGCTGCCGTACCCCACGCGGCCCCAGCCCTCGCGGGAGAGCTCGAGGCGGATTCGCCCCTCGGAGGGATTGCTCGCCGTCGTCGCCGAGTCGTCGGCCCACGCAGTCTGCGAGCGCATCGGGTCGAGCTGACGGGCGAAGACGTCGACCTGCCGCGCGTCGAGCACGGTGCGGGCCTGGAACGCAGTGAAGTCGGTGTCGCGCAGATCGAGCTCCGCCCCCAACTTGAAACCGGCGAACGAGGCCCGGGCTGCCGCCGCTCCGCGTCCGAACACCGCAAAGGCGCCGCGCCGCACGTCGTAGTTCGCCTCGAGGTCGAGCAGCCCGACGACGAACAGGCCGCTGGCGCCCAGCCGCTGCATGGCCTGGGTCCACGTCGCGCCTTCGATGACCCGCCCGCGGGAGGCGCCGTCTCCGCGCCGGGGGCGCCGCCCGCGACCGGAAGGGTCGAGCTCCAGCGGGACGCCCTCGACCTCGAGGCGAGAGCCGGGCTTCAACTCGACCGAGAGGACGCCGGCCGCCGACCACCACACCTCGCCGACGAGGTCGAGCCCGCGGGGAATGACGAGGGTGCTGCCCGCGCGGGTGACGACGTCGAATCGGTGGAGCCACAGCCGCAGCTGGCCAGCCCGGCTGGCGACGACCGGAACCACGTTCGCTCCGGGACGCAAGGCCACCCACGCCCGGCCGCGAGGCGCCGACGTGCCGCTGACGAAGAGCGTCTCCCCGTCGGGCACTTCGAGCGCGAGTTCGAACTCGAGGGCGCCCTCGGCGCGACGGAAGGAAGGGCTCTCGGCGCTGAACTTCGGCGCTCGCGTGATTCCGTGGGTCA
>JBBRUE010000472.1:0-5977 GCA_038248085.1 Myxococcales bacterium
GGAAGCCAGCGTCTGCGCGACCCACAGCGGGAGGGAGTGCATGCGCGGCGACGGTTAGCACGCCTCAATCGCGCACGACGCCGAAGAACTGCATCAACAACGCGACGAGCACCAGCACGCCCAGAGGAATGGCGAGCGCCCACACCGAGCGCAGCTGCCGTTGCCCAGGCGTCAGCGGCTTCAGGTCCTGGGTCTCGAGCTCCACGCAGGTCTCGCACACCGGGGGGTTGCCGAGCGTCTGGCACGCCTCGCACAGGAACGTCCCGCACCGCTCGCAGGTCGCGCGCGCCGGCTGCTCGTGCACCGGGCACACCCCTGGCAGCTCCGGGCCCTCGGCGCCGACCCGCCCGACCGGCGCCTCGAGCAGCGCCATCGCCCGCTCGAGATCGGCCCCGTGCACCAGCACCCGGGGGACGATCGCCGTGGGCATCATCGTGCCGCCGAGCAGGCTGGCGTGGTGTTCGCCCTGGACGACGAAGGCGATGCCCTCGCTCTCGAGCAGGCTCTTCACGCTCGCGACCTCGAGTCCGTTACTGCATTCCATGAGGAGCACGAGGTCTTCGGCCATGGCACCGATGATATAGCCGCGGCATGCCCTCGAACCTCGTCATCGTCCGCCACGGTCAGAGCCTCTGGAATGAGAAGAACCTCTTCACCGGCTGGGTCGACGTCGATCTCTCGCCGCTGGGGGAGACCGAGGCCCGCGCCGCCGGAGCGCAGATCAAGAAGGCCGGGCTGCGCTTCGACGTCGGCCACACCTCGGTGCTCACCCGCGCCGTGCGCACCGCGAACATCGCCCTCGAGGCCGCCGGCCAGGTGTGGCTCCCCCTGACGCGCACGTGGCGGCTCAACGAGCGGCACTACGGCTCGCTGCAGGGCAAGGACAAGATCGAGATGGTCAACCAGTTCGGCGCGGACCAGGTGAAGCTCTGGCGCCGCAGCTACGACGTGCCGCCGCCGGCGGTGTCCACCGAGCACGAGCACCACCCCTCGAACGACCCGCGCTACCGCATGCTCGCCCCCGACGCGCTGCCCGCCTCGGAGTGCCTCAAGGACGTCGTGGCCCGCGTGCTGCCCTGGTGGCACGACGCGGTGGTGCCCCAGCTGCGCGCCGGCATGAACGTCATCGTCGTCGCCCACGGCAACTCGCTGCGCGGGTTGATCAAGCACCTCGAGCGCATCGGCGACGACGCCATCGTCGAGCTCAACGTGCCCACCGGCATGCCGCGCCTCTACCGCTTCAAGGACGACCTCTCGCTCGCCGAGGCGCCGCGCTACCTCGACGAAGCCGCCGCGAAGGCCGGCGCCGAAGCGGTCGCCAACCAGACGAAGAAGTAGGGCGCTCGCGGCGCTCAGGGCGCGCGGAGAAAGTCGGCCAGCTTCGTGTCGACGCCTCCGATGTGCTCGACCCACCAGCGCTCGAGGAACAGTTGCATCGCCTGCACCGCCTCCGGGGTCACCGCCTCGGCGACCAGGCCCCGGAAGCGCGCGCGGTAGGCATCGTGCGCGGCGACATGGGCGTCGCGATCGCCGTAGGCGTGCGCATCCATCAGCGCCTCCTCGAGGAGGAAGTGCTGATCAGCGTAGGTGTTGAACGCGGCGATGAGCTCGGCCAGCCCGGTGCTCTTCGCGGTGAGTTGGTTGATCAGCACCAGGAGTCGCTGGTGCTGGTAGTCCATGACGGGAACGCCCAGGGGATAGCCGGTCGGATCGAGCATGGATCATTCACCGTGGCGGCCCACCGTGCGCGCCAGAGTTCTGGCCGGCGGCGCTTCGCGTTCTGGGAGCCTGCAGTTCGTCTCTCGCCCGGACATTGACCTGAATCAAGCGAGCACCAAGGCCGCGGTCGCCTGCCATCCTCTCGAGATCAGAACGGTACGCACATCGACCCACCCCGGGAATTGGCGATGGATCTGCGTTTCGTTGATCCGGGGTGCAGCCCTTGCGTGGTGGCGTGCCGCCTGCATTGATGGCTCCGCGCGTCCGACCGTTCCCGGATTTCGCGCAGTTCCCTCCGCCGTTCCTCAGAAAACCGAGGTTGAACCCATGAAGAAGACCCTGCTCACCGCAGCTCTCGCCGTCTGCCTCGCCTTCGCGCCCGGCTGTGCCCCCAACGCCGCGGGTGGCGGCAACTCGGCCAATGGTTCGCTGGGAGTGAGCCGCAATGACGCGCTCCTCTTCGCGGCCGACGCCGACCTCGACGTCGTCTTCGTGGTCGACGCGAAGACCCAGACGGTGGTCGGCGAGCCGATCAAGGTGGGCCGCCAGCCCGAGAAGGTGCTCGTCGGCCCCGACGACACCGTCTACGTCACCAACCGCCTCGGCCGCAGCGTGTCGGTCATCCGCAAGGGCGACACCCAGGAATCGGCGCGCATCGCCGTCGCCGTCGAGCCGGTGGGCCTCGCCGCATCGAGCGACGGCAAGACGCTCTACGTGGTCAACGCGACCAGCCTCACCGAGTCCGACTTCGGCACCCTGATGGCCATCGACACGGCCACCCTGCAGATGAAGTGGGAGCTCCCGGTCGGCCAGGAGCCCCGCTCCATCTCGCTGCTCGGTGACGGCAAGGCCGCCATCTCGCTCTACAAGGCGGGCGACCTGGTGATGGTCGACCTCGCGGCGGCGAAGGTCGTGAAGTCGGGCTCAGGCGTGTTCAACGCGCTCAACGCCTCGGCCCTCGGCATCACCACCAACTCGACCGGCATCGGCGGCGCCCCCTCACCGCGCAACCCGAACTTCCCCGGCGGCTTCGGCGGCCCTTCGACTGCGCGCCCGATGGGCCTCGAGGCCCTCACGGTCTCGCCCGACGGCCAGCAGCTCTACGTCGCCTCGCTGCTCGGCACCGACACCGTGCTGAACACCCGGAGCGGCGGTGGCATCGCCGAGCCCATTCCCGGCGGCAGCGCGGGCTACGGCGGTGGTTCGTGCGGAACGACCGCCGTCGCGTCCCCGGCGCTCCTCACCTTCGACGGCGAAGGCAACGCGCAGGTCGACGATCTCCAGACCTGCACCGGCGAGGGCTCGAACGACCGCCCCCCGATGCTGCTGACCAGCCCCATCCCCGAGATGCCCGTGCAGGGCCCGAAGGCGATGGCGCTCGAGAGCACCGGCCGCTTCCTCTTCATCGCCAACATGGAGTCGAACAACGTCGCGGTGGTCGCCACCACGCGCTCGAAGGACACCACCAGCTTCGGGCCGACGGGCGCGACGGATCTGGCGCCGGGCGGCTTCGGGCTCAAGTCGGGCACGGTCTCGCAGCTGGTCAGCGTCGGCGCGGGCCCCACCGGCATCGCGGTCGCGCACGATGGGAAGACGGCCTTCGTGTTCAACGCCTTCGACCACTCCATCTCGAAGCTCGAGTCGATCAACGGGCGCGTGAGCAACGCCGGCACCACGAAGCTGACCCAGCTCGAGGCGCTCTCGCCCGCGGCCGCCGCTGGTCGCCGCCTGTTCTTCAGCGCGACCGACGCGCGCATGAACAACCCGTCGACGGGCATCAGCTGCGGCACCTGCCACTTCGAAGGGCGTGAAGACGGCCACGTGTGGAACTTCCCCGACGGGCCGCGCCAGACGCCGTCGCTCCAGGGCCGCATGCTCGCGAAGACCGCGCCCTTCCACTGGAACGGCGAGTTCAACGACCTCCTCTCGTTCATGACGCACACCGTGACCAACCGCATGGGCGGCAGCGGCGTGACCCCGGCGATGGAGCTGCAGGTCGCGGCCTTCATCGAGTCGATGCCGAAGGCTGACAACCCCCACGCCAACGCGCCGGCGGACCTGATGCAGCGCGGCCGCGCGGCGTTCGACAAGGCCGAGTGAGGCACCTGCCACAACAGCGAGACCTTCACCGACAACACCTTCGCGGACGTCGGCACGTTCGTGAAGAGCGGCACGGTCATCGACAACGTCGCGCTGCTGCCCCACGGTGGCCTCAACACCCCGTCGCTGCTCGGGCTGGCGCGCACCGCGCCGTACCTCCACGACGGCAGCGCGCAGACGCTCAAGGGCCGCCTCATGACCGGCAAGACCCTCGACCAGCACGGCAAGACCTCGCGGCTGTCGGACGCCGAGGTCGATGACCTGGTGGGCTACCTCAAGGCGCTCTGACCCGAGCGGAGCCGGGCGGAAGACGGGCCAGGGCGCAGCGACCAGAAACCCGAGCGCAGCGAGCAGAAAGACAGCCTCTCGGGAAACCGGGGGGCTGTTTCGTTTGTCCAAATCGATGGCCGCGGTGGGCCGTTCGAGGTGGACCATGGAAGTCCGGATCGCGAGCCCGTGTACCGAGAAGTGGGAATCGATGACCGGCAACGAGCGCGTGCGTCACTGCGCGAGCTGCCGCCTCAACGTCTATGACGTGAAGGAGCTCACCGAAGACGAGGTGCGCGCACTCTTCGTGAAGAACGAGGGCCGGGTGTGCGGTCGCATCTTCACCCGGGCCGACGGCACGGTGCTGACGAAGGACTGTCCGACCGGCGTGGCGCTGTTGCGGCGCAAAGCCCTCGCGGCGCTCACCATGGCGGCGACGCTGGTGCTGGCGATGGTGGGCTTCGGGATGTTCCGCGGGAAGAAGAGCTGCGCGACGGATCCCTCGGCCGGGTGGTTCGACCGGGTGGTGGGCACCCGCGCGGTCGAAGCTCGCGAGGGGCTGCGCGAGACGAAGGCCCTGGGCCCGGTGATCAACGAGCTGTTTCCACCGGCCCCGCGAATGATGGCCGGGAAGATGGCGATCCGCACGCCTCCGGCGCTCCCCACGGCGGCACCCTGACGGCGCGCACGGCGGCACTGGTGAGCGCGCGCGGACAATGGCGTGAACGGGCGGCGGCTCAGAACAGCGCGTAGACGAAGGGCGCCACCACCGAGAACCCCTGCGTCAGCACCAGCAGCACCGCCGCCAGCAGCAGCACGATGAGCAGCGGCACGAGCACCAGGCGGTTGCGACGGGCGAAGTGGCTGATCAGGTCCTTCACCGTGCGCGCGCTGATCACCGGTCACCCCGCCCACAGCGCGCGCCAGAAGAGCCCGAGCGTGGTGGTGTAGCCCTCCATCGACGCGACGATGTGGCCCTGCGAGTCGAGCACGAAGGTCGTGGGGAAGGCGCCGATGTGCATCACCCGCTGGAAGTCTTCGCGCGCGAGGAGCACCGGGTAGTCCACGCCCTGCGCCGCCATGTACTGCTTCACCTGCGACACGTCTTCGAAGGAGGTCGCGACCGAGACCACGTTGGCGCGCGCCCCGAGCCACGCCCGCACGCGGGACACGTTGCCCGACTCGGCCTTGCACACCCCGCACCACGGCGCCCACACCGCGACGATGGTGGGCTTCCCGGCGAAGGAGGCGAAGGTCGCCGTTCCCTGCTCGAGGGTGGTGAAGCTGTACGCCGGCGCCGGGCCGCGCGGGTGGTTGCGCGTCTGGAAGAGACCGATCGCGCCCACGATGACCGCGAGCATCGTGAGGTCCACCACCCACCGGAACGCGCGGCGGGTGCGGTAGCGCTCCTTCCACTTCGTGAGCGGTGATGGGTTCATCGGCAGGTCCTTCATGGCAGACTGACTCACTGTGTCAGCACCGGCCACCGAGTTTCAGACCAGTTCGTCGTACACCTCCGCGATCGTCCGGGCGCTCAAGAAGCTGGGCCAGCTCGACGCGGTGGTGGCGAAGGCGCCGCCCGGGGCCGCGCTGATGCTCCGCGAACCCTCGAGCCAGTCGTGGTGGGGCTCTGCCGAGTCCTTCGGCATGGTCGCGGCGATGGCGGCCGTCGGGGGCCCCGCGCTGGTCAAGCAGGTCGGCCACCTCGCGGTCTTCGAGTCGATGTCGGGCATCGTGCGGCCCCTGGTCGCGGTGCTCACCGCGATCTCCGGCCCCTCGCCAGCGGCGCTCTTCTCGCGCTTTGGGCAGATCAGCCAGGCCGCGGTGAAGAACGTGAAGTACGAGCGGAAGCCCACGGGAGAGCACGCCGGCGTGATGCTCATCACCTACC
>JBBRUE010000473.1:0-5965 GCA_038248085.1 Myxococcales bacterium
CGCCGAGCTCGGCGGGGCTCCCACGCCCGAGGAAGGTGACGCCCCCGGCGGCGTCGGCGCGCCGTTTCAACGCCTGGAACGCCTGGTTGCCCGCGGCGAACCCGCCCACCACCCACAGCTCCGCGGCCGGCGCGAGGCGACGGAGTTCCTCGTGGAGCACGAGCAGGTCCTCCATGCGCTTGTGGGGCACGACCCGGCTCACCGACACCACGCGCGGGCGCCCGGCGTTCGAGAGCCGGGCCGCCAGCCGCGCGTCGACGCATGACGGCGCGAAGCGTTCTGGCTCGATGAACAGCGGCACCACCTTCACCGCGCGGTGGCCGGCGACCTCGAGCTCGCGCGCGTTGAAGCGGGAGACGCCGATCGACACCTCGACGAAGTCGGCCATCGCGGCCAGCTGCGCGCGCCCGGCGACCAGCGGCTCGGCGAGCTGGCTACCGGCGTAGAACCGCGCCGGGGTGGCGTTGTGAAAGACGACGCCCCGCCGGCAGGGCAGGTGGAGCAGCCGGCTCGCGAGCGGCGAGGCGATGCCGTGGTGGTAGAGCACGAGGTCGTCTGCCGAGGGCCGCAGCTCCGACGCCGGGCGCACCAGCGAACGCCACAGGGGCGCGACCTCGTCGGCGTAGAGTTCCCCGTTCAACCCGAGGTGGCGCAACACGCGCTGCCACGCGACGGCGGCCTGCCCCATCGCGTCGGTCGGCGTGAAACAGGGAATGAGCTGATGAACCCGCGCCACCCGTCCGCGCTTACTTCATGGAGCGCACAGGGGCTGGGGAAACTTGCCGGTGCCCGGGCCCATGACGAAGCAGTTGATCAGTGTCATAGACGCGCCACATGGCCTCTGGAACCTCCCTGTGGGACAGCGAAGCGAGCGCAGGTGCAGTGCCCCGGTTGATCCGCCTGACGCCCGACAAGAGCCTGATGAACCTCCTCGTCACCCGGGGGTTGCTGCTCTGGTTCAACCAGTGTGAGCCGCGGGAGTTCGCGCGCGCGGTCGAGCGGCGGTCGAAAGAAGTCGTCCTGCTCCCCAAGCCGCTCTTCAACGCCCTGTCCGATCTCGCCCAGCGTCCCGACTCGTTCAAGCGGGGCTCGCGCAAGCACGAGCACACCGCGGTGCTCGGCCCGGCCTGCAGTGGCCACCGCATCGACGCGCTCTTCGCCCAGCCCGAAGCCCGCGCGCTGCTCCAGGTCATCGCCGAGCGCAACGCGTCGAAGCTCGACACCGCCTTCGCCAAGCGGAAGCTCACGCTGACCGAGAACCCGACGCCTGAGCTGGGCGTGCTGCTCGAGTTCACCAACGTGCAGTTGTTCGTCGAGGCCCCGCGCGTCGCCAAGTGGAAGTCGGGCTTCGCCGCGATGAGCGAGCGGACCACCGAAGCGCGCCCCTTCTGGGACGAGTACGGCACCAAGATCGAGACGCTGTTCTCGATGCTCACCCCGCCGGGGTGACGATCAGCAGGCGAGCGCGGAGGCGATCAGCTGCTCGGACTCGAAGTCGAGGCCGACGAACTCGGCGCTCACCCCGTCGGGCGTCACTTCCATCACCCGGCAGAACGCGCTGACCAGCTGCGCGTCTTTCTTCGGCGCGAACTGCACGTGAAGGGTCGCCCTCGGCTCGAACGACTTGTGCGTCGAGATGAAGAGCCCGCCGCGTGACAGGTTCGTTGCGTAGTCGATGTCCTGCGTGGCATCGACGGCGGCCTGGTGCTGGACGAGGAAGCGCATGGGGCGCATCCATCGCGCCGTCACGCGCTGAATACAAGGGGGGGTGCGGTGACGCGACGTTCGGTGTACGAGCCGCGCTGCCGTGCCGGTCGCCTTCGACGCCACTCTCTGGGACGAACCCATCACCGGCATCGGGCTGTACACGCACCAGCTCTACCGCGCGCTGGAGGCGACGGGGCTCGAGGTGCAGCGCTGGGGCGCCCGGCACAGCGGGGAGGCCCCCCGGGGACACCTGGGCCGCACGGCGTGGACGCTGGGTGAGCTGCCGTTCTGGCTTCAGGCCCGCAGGCCCAAGCTCTTTCACGCGGTGTCGAACTTCAACCTGCCGCTGATGCGCACCCGCGGCGTGCCCTACGTGTTGACGGTGCACGACCTCGTGCCGCTGCTGCTGCCCGAGACGGTGTCGGCGCGGTTCCGCTGGCAGTTCCGCCTGTGGCTGGCGCGCAGCCTCGAGGTCGCGCAGCAGGTGATCTGCGTGAGCGAGACGACCCGGCGCAGCATCATCGAGCGCTTCGACGTCGATCGCCGCAAGCTCCACGTGGTGCACCACGGGGTGGATCACGTCGACGCGGTGGCGCCGCCTGACGCGACGACGGTGAAGTGGCTCGAGGCGCTGGGGCTCAAGTCGCCGTGGGTTCTCTACGCGGGCGCGCTCGACGCCCGGAAGAACGTCGAGCTGCTGCTGCGCGCGGTGGAGCGGCTCCACGAGGGCGGGCAGCGGGTGACCCTCGTGCTCGCCGGACAACGTTGGTTCGGCGCCGGCCCCATCGAGCGCGAGGTGATGCGCGTGAAGGACCGCGGCGTCGACGTGCGGTCGCTCGGCTACCTCGCCGACCCGGTCTTCTACGCGCTCATGAAGCGCGCGGGCGTGTTCGTCTTCCCCTCGAGGTACGAGGGCTTCGGCTTGCCGCCGCTCGAGGCGATGCGGTTGGGGGTACCGACCATCATCTCCACCGAGGGCTCGCTGCCGGAGATCTGCGGCGACGGCGCCTGGCACGTCGGGCCCGACGACGTCGAGGGGTTGGCCCAGCAGCTCTCACGCTGGCTGTCGAAGGCGAGCGAGCGGGAGTCCTGGGCGGCGAAGGCGAAGGCCCGCGCCTCCCGGTTCACCTGGAGCGAGACCGCCCGGCTGACGGCCAGCCTCTATTCCGCGGTGCGCTGAAACGACTCAGTGTCGCCGGCGCGCGACTTCTCTCTCCAGCACCTCGACCACGTCACTGAACCGCGAGCGGTTCTGCTCATCGACGTCGGACAGCTCCTTGTGCGCGTCGAGCATCACCGAGGCGAGGTTCTGCTGCGCCGGCGCGGCCGCCACGGGTTCGAGGGCGAGATCGCGGGGAGGCTCGAGCTTGTCGGTCAGGGTGAAGAGCTTGTCGAACTGCATCGCGCGCAGGCACTGCGCCACCTGGTTGTCGGGGCAGAGGATGACCGCGCGACGACTGAAGTGGCTCAGGCTGTGCCGGCCGATCGACGCGAGCAACCCGAGGCCCGTGCTGTCGACGCTCTCGACGTCGCGCAGGTCGATGACCATGGTGTCGCCCATCTCGGGCAGCACCACGCGCTCGAGGAAGGCCTTGAGCTCGCGCGCCTCGGTGTACCGGATGGCCCCGTCGAAGCAGAGCCAGGACAGCTGTTCATGGTGTCCGTAGCGCATCGACCCCTCCTCGCCGCAACATCAGCACGGCCACGTCGTCAGGACGCAGTTGCCCCGCGTCGAGGCCCAACGAATGCACCAGCGCGTCGGCCGAGCCACACGTCTTCGACGCCTCGGCGATGAGACGGCTCTTCTCGTCGACCGTCGCGCCGGCCATCACTTCGAAGACGCCGTCCGTGCAGGCCACCAGCTTCGCGTCGGACAGCAGCTCGAACGAGCGCTCTTCGTATTCGGCGGTGGGCATCAACCCCAGCGGCATGCCGGGGAGCTCGATCGGCGTCGCCACCCCACCCTGCACCAGCACCGGCCAGGGGAAGCAGCCCGCATTGCCACAGCTGAGGATCTGCCGGCCCTCGTCGAACAGTCCGTAGAAGAGGGCGACGTGCTTCTCGTGGCCCTGCTTGAGCAACGCGGCATTGAGCTCGCGCAAGAAACGCCCCGGCGCGAGGAGCGTCGCGTCACGCTCGCGGGCCTCGGCCACCTTGCGATCGACCAGGGTGCGCAGCATCACCGTCACCAGCGCCGAGGGCACGCCGTGGCCTGCGACATCGGCGAGGTAGAAGCCCCAACGCTGGGCGTCGACGGTGAAGACGTCGAGGAAGTCACCGCTCAAGAAGGTCGAGGGCAGCAGCGCGCGGGTCAGGGTGAAGCTCCCGATGCGCGAGCCCTGTTCAGGCAGCAGGCCCAGCTGCAGCCGGCGCCCCGCATCCTGGTCCTCGGCCAGCTCGCGGTAGAGCAGCTCGAGCTTGGCCCGCTGCCGCTGGTTCTCGCGGATCAGCGCGGCCTTCTCGAACACCTTGTCTACCGCGTGCTTGAGCACCGCGATGCCGGCGATCGGCTTGGTGATGTAGTCCCACGCGCCGAGCCGCAGCGCCGCGACGGCGTCGTTGAGCACGCCTTCACCGGAGATCATCACCACCGGGAGTGAAGGATGCCGGTCCCGCAACGCGGCGAGCACCCCGAGGCCATCGATGCGGGGCATGCGGAGATCGCACAGCACGAGATCGGGCGGGTCGGCGTCGATGGCCGCGAGCCCCTCTTCGCCGTTCGAAGCCCCGCGGGCGTCGTAGCCGAGGTGCATGAGCTGACGCTGCACCAGCCGGCGCACGTCTTCGGCGTCATCGATCACGAGGATCCGCTTGGCGGCAGGGGCGGCCATGGCCCCATCACCCTAGTGGAGCCGCGTGAAAGAGTTCGTGACGAGCCGCGTCATGACACAAGGCCTGAAGAGGAAGGCCGAGCTCACGGGTGCAGGTGATGGGCGACCCGATCGCTGCCGACGACCAGCAACGCGTCCTCGGTGAACGCCACCAGCAACACGTCGCCGGCGTCAGCGGGGATCTTCCCCAGCAGCTCGCCGGTCTGCAGCGAGAAGACGTACGCGCTCCCGTCGTCGCTGCCGGCGGCCAGCAGGGCCCCGTCGCGGTGCAGGTCGAGGGTGCTCACCCGCGCGCCGGGCTGGTTCCAGGTGCGCACCACCGTCCCGGCCGCGACGTCCCACAGGGTGATCCGCCCGTCCGTCGAGCCCGCGGCGAGGAACGCCCCGTCGGCTGAGAACGCGAGGGCGGTGACGGCCCCATCGATGGGGTCGAGCACCCGGCGCTCCTTGCCGGTCTGCGCGTCGAGCAGGGCGACGTGCTTGTCGTCGCGACCGACGGCGAGGGTGCGGCCGTCGTTGGAGAACGCGAGCGAGCGGGTGAGCGTGTCCTTCTCGCGGGAGATCTCCTTGTTGAGCTCGAGGTTCCACACCACGCGCGTTCCATCGTCAGCGGCCCAGGCCGCGAGCGCGCCGGTGCGACTGGTGGCCAGCGTCATCACCCGCGCCCCGGCGATCGCGTCGAGGGTGTCGACCGAGCCATTCCACCGCTGCGCGAGGACCCGGCCGTCATCACCGGCGGAGAGGAAGCGCAGGGCGTCACCTGCCTCGGGCACCCACGCGCGCGCCACCGAGCGCACCGGCGCGGTGTGACGGGCCTCGAGCTCGCGCACCTCGCCGCTGAGGGAATCGACGCGACGCACGCGGCCGTCGCGGTAGCCCGTCACCAGCCCGCCTCCCGGCCACCACGCGTACGCCGAGGGCACGCCTACCGCGTCGGGAGGCCGCGCCCGCTTCGGGAGCCGCCACGCCTCGAGCCGTCGCTGCGTCGTCGCGACGAGCAGACGCCCATCGGTGGTCGCCGCCAGCGCCTGTACGCCAGGCGCGAAACCCGAGAGCAGGCCCTCGAGGCTCCCGTCGCCGTACCACCAGCGCACCGTGCCGTCGGCGCTGCCGCTGACCAGCCGCGTGGGGGTGGCGTCGTCGCCGGGAACGACCGCGAGCGCGGTGACGTCGTCGCGGTGGCCGTCCATCAACCGTTGCGTCGCCCCGTCGGCGAGCACGACCACCGAGCGCTCGACCCCCACCACCAGCTCCCTGGAGGAGATCGCCGCGACGGCGCCCACGTGTCGATCGAGTTCCATGGGGTTCGGCCCCGACACGCGCAGCAGCCCCTCGGACACCGAGGCCACGTTGCCGGGCATGGCCGCCACGCGGGTCACCGGGCGGGGGTGCTTCGTCACCGAGCTCAGCGTGCCGTCGGGCGTCAC
>JBBRUE010000474.1:0-5961 GCA_038248085.1 Myxococcales bacterium
GCGTCGGCCTGCCCGGCGCGGAACAACTCGGAGCGGACGCGTTCCTTGAGCTCGGCGGCGGCCTTGTTGGTGAAGGTCGTGGCCAGCACGGCCTCGGGGCGAACCCGGCCGCCCTCGATGCTCTCGCGCAACACCTGGGCGATGCGCGTCGTCTTCCCGCTCCCGGCGCTCGCCGAGATGATCTCAACCTTCCGCATCGTCGACCCCCTCCAACACGCCGTAGCGGCGGCCACACAGCCCTTCGAACTCACAGAACCGGCACGGCGCGCAGACCTGCAGCACGCCCTCTTCCACGCGCGTCTGGGTGGCCGCGCCAGCGCGCGTGCCCGGCGCGTGGAGCGTGCCCTTCGAGACGTGCTTCCACGCCGCAGCGTGCGCGGTGGTGGTGAGCGCCCAGGTGTCGACCCCGGGGTCGGCGATGCGCGTGTCTTCCGGCACCACCCGCTCGCTCGTCGACAGCCACGCCTGCGACTTGATGATGAAGTACGCGACCACCGGCTCCTCGAAGCCGGCCTGGCGCAGCAGCTCGGCGTACGAGGCGAGCTGAATCGCCGTGCCCTTCTCGAGCGAGGCGCGGTGCCAGGGCAGCCCGCTCCACTTGAGGTCGACGATGATCGCCTGCTTGCGGCGCTCGAGCACGAGGTCGACGCCCCCGCCGAAGCCGGTCTTGAAGGCGTCACCGTCGAGATCCTGCTCGGTCATCCGCACCTTCCAGCCGTCCTCGACCCGGGCCTGCAACGCCTCGGCGGCCTTGCGGGTGGCCTCGACGACGGCGATCAACTCCGCGTCGGCGCCCGGCTGGAACAACGGCGCAGCGAGCAGCGGGCCCTCGGTCCGGAGCAACTCCACCGCGTAGGCCCCGGCTGCCTCGGGCGACGCGTGGGGCCGGCGGAGCACGCGCTCGAGCAACACGTGGTGGGCGAGCGAGCCGAGCATGCGCTGGCTGAGCTCGATGGCCGCGGTGGTGCCCGAGCGGAGGTTCGCCACGTACTGCAGCGCCCACTTGAAGCTGCACCCGAGCATCGCCTCGACGCTCGAGGGCGACTCGCGTTCCCGCCGCGGGAGCTTCACCGCCGAGGGCCACTCGGTCTGCGGCCTTGGCAGCGGGAGGTGCTGGCGCTGCACGGCCTTCGGCGGGGCGGACAGCACGGGCTCCGGGTGCACCAGCGCCTGCGCGCCGTTGCCGAGCGCGCCGACGGCCTCGTCCCACAGTGGGTGCGGCGCGGCCTCGTCACCGTTCTCTTCGTGCTGCGGGCACAGGAGCCAGAGCGCGCCGGTGCCCGGTTGCAGCGGCCGGCGGGCGCGAGCCATCAGCCGCAACGCGAGGGTGGAGGGACCCGGCACGTCGATCCCCGCGGCGGCGAGGGCGGCCAGCTCGTCCTGCGAGAGCGGGAGTCGGCGCGGCACCGCGAACGACGAGCGCGTGAAGTTCCACCACACGGTGCGGGGCGCGGGGCCGACGACGCCGCCGGGCTGACCCGCACTCCACAGCCCGGTCTCCGCGGGCCAGGTCGCGGGCGTGGGCATCGCCTCGCGGGCCTGCTCGAGGAAGCGGCGCACCTGCGCCACCGGGAGCACCGGCGCCGCGGTCGTGGCGACGAGGTCGGTGAAGGAGACGACCTGCGCGATGGCCGCGCCGAGTTGACGCTGGGCTTCCTCGGACGCCTCGTTGGCGAGCTTGCCCTGCAGCCACTTCATCAACGCGGCGCACCGCAGCTTGAGCTGCTCTGCGGGGTACCCCGACCTGCCGTCGACGGTGGCGTGGAGGAACGCGTCGAGGCGCTCCTGCAGCTTCGCGCGCTCTTCCGGCGTGAACTCCGCGGCCGCGACCTCGAGGGCTTCGATCCACGCGACGCTGCCGACCGCGGGCCACTGTTGCAGCGCGCGCACCAGCCGCCGGGCGACGTCGCGGCGAATCGGGCCCACGGGGAGCGTCAGCAACTCCATCGCGCGCGAGGGATCGGCGGGCGCGAGGCCGAGCTCGATGATCAACGGCAGCAGCTCACCGAGCGCGTTGTCGTGCGCCGCGGACGCTGCGCCGGTCGTAGGCAGCCCGTGGCGACGCAGCGCGGCGTCGAGCACCGGGTCGGAGTCGATAATCAGCGTGGGCACCTGGCGCGAAGCGGCGAGGGCCTGCGCGACCGCGTCGGCGGCGACGAGCGGACCGTACGGCCGGATCAACTGCAGCCGCTTCGTCAGCGCCCCGAAGTTCAACGGGGCCGGCGTCGGCGCGCAGGTGGTGGACGAAGCGAGCGCCTCGAGCACCTGGCGGACCCGCAGCGGCGACTGCGCGAGGGGCTCGTGGAGCTGCAGCGAGAACCGGAGGCCGGTGGTGCGCCCGAGCGAGGGCACCAGGCGCTCGAGCCGGAGCGCGGTCGATTCGGACACGTCGCCGAAGACCTTGAAGAGCGCGCGGAGTCGAGGCAGCGCCACCTGGTCCGTCCACCCGTGCAGCCGCAGCGTGTCGTGGAGGCGGATCAACTCCTGCGCGGTGGCGAGCGCATCGGCCTGGAACGAGCGCGACCAGAAGCCCTCGGAGCCTTGCAGCGCGCGCACCACCTCGCCCGTCCGCGCGGCGCTCCCCGCGCTCCAATGCGAGAGGCCCACCTGGCCCTCGAGCGTCCCGATGAGCCCCGAGCGCCCGAGCCAGAGCTCGCCCGCGCTCGCGTTCACCCCGAAGGGTCCCGGCCACGCGCCGCCGTCGAAAGCCTCGTCAAAATGAAGTGTCGCCACCGCCATCCCCTCCGCTGCACTGGAACCGCCTGCGCTGTGCTTCTGACACACGCGCGCCGCAAGCCTGAAGGCTGAATGTGGCCCTGTGACCTCAACCGTCACAGCCCGCGGGACCTCGAGGAATGCACGGCCGCGCTCTTCACCCCTTCACACCATCACGGCGTGGCGATCACCTTCGAGCGGGCTCGGCTCACGGACGTTCTCATCGCGACTCCCACAGAACGCTGACGGGAAGTGCCCAGATGCGCTCAGCGAGACGAAACGCGGTCGGCCCCGTATGAAAGACGACACCCGCGACGAGCTCTTCGCCGAGGGTGTCGCGCAACCAGATCAAGTGATGAGCCGACGCGAGATCAGGCGCTGAGCCCGCCTTCACTTCGATCGCAAGCACACGGCCATCAGGAGCCTCAGCGAGCAGGTCGATCTCGCGGCGGCCACTGTCCTGGCGCAGGTGGTACAGCGACGGAGCCACCTTCGCCGTCTCGCGCTCGACGCGAAGCTGCGCGAGCACGAACGTGTCGAGGACTCGACCCAGAAGGTCCGCGCTGCGCATGACAGCCCGCGACTCGAGCCCAAGCAGGGGCCCCATCAACGCCGGCTCGACGAGGTAGCGCTTCGGGGTTCGCGTGAGGCGATTGAGCTGATTCGAGCTCCACGCGGGAAGTTGTTCAGTGAGAAACAACAACTCGAGCAGTGAGTCGTAGCGCTCGCCCGTACGACGCGTGACGCCCGCTGCGTCGAAGAGTGTCTTGTGCTCGACGACACCGGCTGTGTTCGCTGCGGCTGCGCGGAGGTAGCGCTGCAACAGCCGCGGGTCGCGCTCTTCCCCGAGCAACGGCGCGTCGTGCGTCAGCAACTGCTCGACGTAGCTGCGAAGCCAACGCGTTCGCCGCGACGGTGAAGAATGGAGCGCCACATCGGGGAACCCGCCACGCAGCGCGAGCTCGACGTAGTCGCGCACCTTCACAGGCTCTCCGACCGGGCTCTTGATGCGACCCAGCTTCCCGCCGAACGCGAGATCGAAGAATGACTCCACGTTCGCTTTGCCACGCAGCTCGCGCTCACTCAGACCCCACTGCGTGGTCCGCACGACTCTCCCCGTCGCCGGCCAGCCCGTCGTCGCGTCCGTCCGCGCTGAGCCGGTGAGCACGAACTGACCCGGACGCGCGTCTCGATCGACGAGGCGCTTCACGGCAGCGAGCACTTCAGGCACGAGCTGCCACTCGTCGAGCAAGACCGGCCTCTTCGCCTCGCTCAAGACGTCTTCGGCGTCAGCGCGCAGTGCCGCCGCGTCTGCCGCACGATCGAGCCGTAAGATCGACTTCGCGACGCGGGCGGCGGTCGTCGTCTTCCCTGAAGCGCGCGGCCCGAGCACCAACACCGCCGCGAAGTCCTCGAGGAGCTCGCGAAGCAGAGGATCCATCGCTCGCGGGAGATAAGTTGGCTGGCGCATCTTCGAACCGACAGTACCTGTTTACGCCATGTTTCAGTACTCGTTTACGCCAAGCATGAGTACCTGTTTCAAGCAGCCCTCAGTACCTGTTTACGCCGCTGCATACCGTTGGAAGAAAGAAGAGGAGACGTGACGAGAAGGGGGCGGGCTCCTAAGAGCACGGGCATGCGCGTGCTCTTCTTCGGACTTCTCCTCGTCGCGGCGACGGCCGTGGCCCAGCAGGCCCCCCGGACCAAAGAAGAGGTGACGAAGGAAGGCCGGCGCATCTCCGACCTGATGAACGCGGACGACCAGAAGCTCAAGCCGCTGCCGGTGACGCTCACCCCGCCCGAGAAGCTCTTCGCCAACAAGGGCCAGGCGACGATGTTGTACGCGCTGCCGATCAACAAGCCGCCCGCGTACCAGGCGTACCTGCGCTTCGTGATGGACCAGCACCTGTTCCAGGAGGCCCTCGACGCGGTGAACGGGCTCGCGGCGCTCCCGCGGAACATGGTGGTCTTCTTCCGCGACTGCGGCGAGGCGAACGCGTTCTACGACCCGAAGAGCGGCAACATCACCTTCTGCTTCGAGCTGGTGAAGGAGTTTGACGAGCTCTACTCGAACCCGAACCAGACGCCCGAAGAGACCCGCGAGCTGGTCCGCGGCGCGGTGTTCTTCGTCTTCTTCCACGAGTTCGGCCACGCCCTGGCGCACGAGCTGGGCCTGCCGCTGACCGGGAAGGAAGAGGACGCGGTGGACCAGTTCGCCACGCTGCTGCTGCTCGAGCAGGGGGAACGGGGCGAGCAGGCGGCGCTCTCGGGGGCGGCGTACTTCCTGGCGCTGGGGAGCGTGCCGGGAAAGAAGCTCGCGTTCTGGGACGAGCACAGCCTCGACTCGCAGCGCTTCTTCAACATCGCCTGCTGGCTCTACGGCGCGAGCCCGTTCCACCAGGTCAACCTCGTCGCGAAGGGGCTGTTGCCCGCGTCACGCGCCGCGCGGTGCGGCAACGAGTTCCAGCAGATGAGGCGGTCGTGGAAGATATCGCCGACCCGAAGCTGAAGCGGCCGCTGAAGTGACGCTCGGTCGGTAGAGGCGAGCAAGGCCACTCGGCGACTCAGTGTGCGTCGTGCCAGGTGAGCGTGGCTTCCCGCCCCAGCAGCAGCGCCTCTCCGTCCACCAGCGGGGCGATCTTCACTTCCTGCTCACCGCGCCAGGTGCCGTTGGTGCTGCCGGTGTCGATGACCAACACCCGCTCGTCGAGCGCGAGCAGCGCGGCGTGCACCCGCGACACCGTGTTCATCGGCACCGGGACATCGCAGCGCGGGTCGCGGCCGACGAGTACGCCCCGCTTCAACGCGCCGGCATCGAAGGTCCGCGACGCCTGGCCGGCCGCACACCGGACCTCGGCGCGGCCGACGATGGACCCGCTCGACTCGAGGTACAGCGGCTCCTTCCGGGTGACCCGGCGCGGCAACAACGTCGCCCACGCGTCGGGGCTGTCGAGCTTCCACGGCAGCGGCTGCCCGGTGGGAATGCAGAAGAAGATGAAGTCCGACGCGCGCACGATGAGCGGCCCTGAGGTCTCGACCAGCCGCGCCGGCGCTCCCGTTTCCAACTGCAGCCCGTTGGGCGTCTCGAGGTCGAGCACCACGAACTGCACCGCGCCCTGCTGCCGGCGCACCACGAACAACAGGTGCCGCAGCGAGAGCGCGTCGTCGAGCGGGAGCGGGAGATCCACCGCGTCGTGCCGACCGATCATCCCCGCGCGCGGGCTCGCGCTCGCCTCGAGCCACAGC
>JBBRUE010000475.1:0-5940 GCA_038248085.1 Myxococcales bacterium
ATCACCTGGACGAGTGGGGGAATTGCCCGTTCTTCGCGGCGCTCGGACGGACCCGCGAGGTGAAGACGGAGCAGGGCGTTCGGCAGGTGTGCCTGGTGCGGTACTCGTTCGACGAGCGCATCGATGACGGCCTGTCGTGCGCGCGGTCGCTCCAGATGATCAAGGACCGGGTGGAGCAGCCGGGACAGTTCAATGACGAGCAGGCGCCGGCGATGGCCTCGGCCGCCTGACCCGCACCCGGGTTCAGCGCCTGGTGGCGGCGAGCGCGCTTCGGCTCGATTCCGCGGCTGCCAGTCGAAGGGGCCGGAGCGCGCCGGTGCTGATCAACTGCGGCGACGGAAGAGCCGGCCGAGCAGGCCCAGCGCGATGAGCGGCAACGCCCCGCCGTCGAAGCTCGAGCAGTTGCAGCCCATGGCCGAGGCCCCGATGCGGCCCGGGCCTCCGACCGAGTTCTCTTCCCCGCTCGAGTTGCTGCCGCCGCCACCACCGGCGCCCGTGCCCGCGTCGACGGCTCCCGCGCCGCCGCCCGTGCCCGTTCCTCCACCCGAGCCGCCGCCCACGCCGCCGTCCATGTCGATGGGGAAGCAGAAGCGGCCTTCGATCAACCCGGTGCAGATCTGCCCCGCGGGGCAGGTCTCGAACTCGTCCTGCGAGCAGAGGTCGTGGCAGGCGCCCGACACGCACTGCGAACCGGTGCCGCAGACCGCTTCGTCGCGCCACACGAAGCAGCCCGACGGGCCCTGCGCGCAGGTCTGCGGCCGGCCGTTGCTGCACTGCCCGGCGCCCGGGGTGCACGCGTTCTGGCACTGGGGAATGCACACGCCCTGGTCGCAGTGTTCGCCCGCGCCGACGTTGCATTGGCCGGCGCCGACCCACTCAGTGCAGCCGGTGGCGCTCAAGCGGCACGCCTCGGTGGCCCCGTTCGCGCCGCAGCGCTTGCTGCCCTGCGTGCAGGTCGTCGCGCACTGGTTACACACGCCGCCCGCGCAGACCGAGTTCGCCGCGCACTGCTGCTGCGGGCCCCACGCGGGGCAGCTGTTCGCGTCGATGAGGCAGGTCTCGACGCCGGCGCCCTGGCAGCGGGTCTGGCCCGCGGTGCAGTTGGTGCCGCAGGTGCCGCACGCCCCGCCGCTGCAGAAGTTGCTGCAGGTCTGGCCGGCGTGCCACGTGGTGCAACCCGAGGCGTCGGCCACGCAGGTCTCGACGGTCTTGTTCGCGCAGCGCTGGGCCCCGGCGGTGCAGGTGCCGTTGCAGGTGGCGCAGCTGCCGTTCTGGCAGGTGCTGCCCGCGGTGCAGGCCCGCGCCGTCCACTGGGTGCAGCCCGAGAGCACGCTCCACTCACAGGTCTCGACGCCGGTCGCGGTGCACCGCGAGGCGCCCATGGTGCAGGCCTGGCAGGTGTTGCACGAGCCGTTGCTGCAGACCTCGCCGTAGCTGCAGGTCTGGGCCGGCTGCCACGAGGTGCAGCCCTGCGCGTTGGGCACGCACTGCTCGGCGTTGCCGTTCGCGCAGCGCGTCGCGCCGGAGGTGCAGGCGTTGCTGCAGGCGTTGCAGCTCCCGCTGGTGCAGGTCGAGCCCGCCGCGCACTGCTGCGTGGTCCAGGTGGTGCAGCCGAGGCTCGCGTCCATCTGGCAGGTCTGCCGCTGGCCCGCGCCGTTGCACACCGCCGCGCCCGCCGCGCAGACGTCGTGGCAGCAGGTGGTGGTGTTCACCGCGATGGTGTTGAGGGTCGACGCGAGCTGCGCCTGGTTCGAGGCGACGTATGCGCTGCCGGTGCCGCCCGCGTTGGCGATGGCGTCGAGCACCGCCTTGTTGTTGCCCGCGGTCAGCGTGGTGTCGAAGCCGACGACGAAGACCTTGATGCCCGCGGCGAAGAGCTGCTGGGCCGCGGTGATGGTGGCGTTCGAGTCGAGGCAGTCCTTCGAGCCCAGCGCGCAGGTGCTGGCGGCCGGCGTCGGACCGCAGCCCGGCGTCGTCGGCGAGCACGCGTTCGCGTCGAGCGCGGTGTTGCAGTTCGGCAGGCCGTCGGTGATCAGCAGCACGTACGCCGGCGTGGTGAGGGCCTGGCCGAGGAGGTGGCTGCGCACCGCCTGCAGCGAGGCCGCGGTCGGGGTGCCGCCGCCGGGGATCGCTGCGGCGTAGGCGCTGGTGATGCCGGTGGTGGTGCCGGCGATCGGCGTGACGATGGTGCCGGTGCTGCAGTTGAAGGTCGTGGTGTCGCGGGGGAACATCGCGGCGCCGAAGCGGAAGCGGTTGCTGAACGAGGTGGCGAGCGAAGGCACGACCTGCTGCGCGATGCTCCACTTCGAGGCGTTGGTCGCCGTGGCCGTCGTTCCGTCGGGCGCCTTCGCCATCGAGCCAGACTTGTCCTGCACGATGAAGAGCACCGGCAGGTCGGTACAGGGAGCCGCGGCGGCGACGGAGGCGACGACGATCAACGAGGCGATCAGGCTGCGCATGCGGTGTTATCGGCAGTGCACACCCAGACGTTTCGTAAATACGCGGTTTTCGGGTAGTTTTCTCATCCAGTAAGAGCAGCGCAGCCCCACTTCGGGAGTGTCGATGTCTACTTCGAAAGCCCTTTTACACGGCGATGGCCTGTTGAGAGCCCTGACGGAGACCGCGCTGGAGGTGCAGCGGGCGCGCTTCGTCGATGAATTGCTCGCGGCGGCGGGGACGGGGCTCGAGAAGCTGGGCCTCGAAGTGGCCATCGTCTCGATGGACGAGGCGGGCTACTGGCTGCGGTACCTGACGGCGCGCCCCCACCTCCAGGTGCTGCGCGCATCGGTGATGCCGGGCGAGCGGCAGTCGCTCGGCAGCTCCGGCGGCGACTTTCGCATCGTGACCGCGACCGAGGAGCCGGTGCTGTTCCAGGGCTTGCGCGAGGTCGTCAGCGCCTACAGCGCCCAGCGCAGCGGGGTCGTGCTCGCGGCGGAGCTGGTCGAACAACTGCCGCGCGTGGGGGCGGTCGCGCCGTTGCATGTGCGGCGCTCGCAGTGGGGCGCGCTGGTGGTGATGCACGATGAGCTCCGCGAGGAGGACCTCGCCATTCTCCGCCTCTTCGCGCTCCAGCTCGGCTCGGCGATCGAGGTGTCCGACGGCTTCGAGCGGCTCGAGCGGCGCACCGCGGAGCTCGACCTGGTGCACGAGCTGGCGGTGTCCGGCCCGCGCTCCGATTCCCGGGCGTTGTGCCATCGCGCGCTCGAGACGGTGTGCCGCACCTCGGAGAGTGACTCCGGCATGCTGCACCGCTTCGACCTCGACACCGGCGACTACGTGCTGGTCGGTGATGCCTACGGGTACGGCGGCCGCCTCATCGACCAGTACCGCCGTTTCCACTTCGACCGCGAACACCCGCTGGTCCGCGCCCCGCTGGCGATGGCCGCCAGAGACCTGCCTCTGAGCGCCGACCTTGTGGCTGCCGAGGGCATCGCGCATGTCGCCGTGGTGCCCCTGGCGATCGAGGGCAAGCCGGTGGGGTTGCTCTCGCTCGGGCGCAAGCGGGACGTGGCCTATGGCGAGAACGAGATCCGCTCCGCGGAGATCCTCGGGGTGCAGATGGCCTCGCTGCTCGAGCGCGCGCGCCTGTACGACGAGGCCAACCGGCTCTACGCCGACCTGAAGACCTCGTACGACGAGCTGGCCCGCACGCAGCAGGAGCTGGTGCGCCACGAGCGGCTCGCGGCCCTCGGCGAGCTGGCGGCGGTGATGGCCCACGAGGTGCGCAACCCGCTGGGCGTCATCTTCAACTCGTTGACCACCCTCAAGCGGCTGCTGAGGCCGACCGGTGATGCCGAGATGCTGCTCAACATGGTGGGCGAGGAGGCCGATCGGCTCAACCGCATCGTCGGTGACCTGCTCGACTTCGTGCGGCCCTACGAGCTGGTGAAGAAGCCGATGGCCGTCGAGCCGATCATCGCCAGCGCGGTCGACTCGGTGGCGCAGTCGTCGCTCAACGCGAACGTGCGGGTGCTGACCGAGTTCCCCAAGGAGCTGCCGCCGTTACCGCTCGACGCCCACCTGCTCAAGCAGGCGCTGGTGAACCTCATCGTCAACGCGGCGCAGGCGATGCCCCGGGGCGGCACGGTGACGGTGCGCGCCACGGTGGAGCTGCAGGGCGGGGTGCCGTGGCTGACGGTGCGCGTGCGCGACGAGGGCGTCGGGCTCACCCAGCGGGCGACCGCGAAGATGTTCCAGCCGTTCTTCACCACCAAGGCCACCGGCACCGGGCTGGGCCTCGCGGTGGTCAAGCGCATCGTCGACTCGCACCTCGGGGACGTGTCGGCGAAGGCGAACGAGGACGGCGAGGGCACCACGTTCACCGTACGCTTTCCCCCGACGACGGAGTCGCGCAGCGGCGCGCTCACGCCGCCCCGGCCGTCACCGGCGATCCGCCGCGGCTGACCCGGCCCACGGCCCCGAGCGGCAGCGGGTTTCCGCGGTCGTCCTTCTCGGTGCGCCAGCGGGGGAGGGCGAGGGGCCGTGAGAGAATCGAAGCGCCGCAGGGCCCCTCGAGGCCGCGCCGTTCACTTCTCCGACAACCGCACCACCGGGTCTCCCGCGTCGACGGCCGCCAGCCGCAAGCGGTAGCCCGCCTCGCGGTGCGTTCCCTTCGCGTAGCCCGCCGCGGTCTCGAGCGCCGCCTGGGCCGCCGCCAGGTCCCCCGCGTCGGCGAACTTCACCGCGTCGGCCGAGGCGGTGAGCTCCGCGCGCATCGACGGGCTCAGCGCGGCGTCGCGTGCCTCCCCCATCACGTCGAAGCACTCCAGCGGCACCACGGCGCCCTTGGGCGCATACCGCCCGAGGGGCCGCAGCACGAAGTCGTCGGGGCGCAAGTGGCGCACCACCTCACCGCTCACCAGCACCGTCGCGCCCAGGGGCTTGGTCATGCCCTCCATGCGCGAGGCGAGGTTCACCGTGCCGCCCAGCGCGGTGTAGCTGCGGTGCTGCGCGCTGCCGATCAGCCCGAGCACCGCGGGGCCGAAGTGCACGCCCACGCCCATCTGCAGCGTGCCGAGCTTCCCCGCGTGCCGGTTGAGCCGTTCCAGCTCGGCCTGCATCAGGAGCGCCGAGCGCACCGCGTCGCGGGCGGCCTTCTCGGGCGGGACCTCCACCCCGAACAGGGCCATCACCGCGTCGCCGACGAACTTGTCGACCAGCCCGCCCATGGTCTCCACGCAGGCGGCCATGCGCGAGAGGATCTGGTTGAGCGAGTCGACGAGCTCCACCGGCGAGAGCCCCTCGGCCGCGGAGGTGAAGCCACGGAGGTCGGCGAAGAGCACGGCCAGCTCCACCCGCTGCCCGCGGAAGCCCGCATGGCCGGCCTCGCGCATCGCCAGCTCGACCGCGCTGCGCCCGAGGAAGCGGCTGACGACGTGCAGCGTCCACGCGTCGTTGCTCGCCCGGCGCAGCTCGTTCTCCACGTCGGCGCGCAGCGCGGTGGCCGAGGTGCCGTCGAGCAGCCGCAGCGCGCGCTGGAGGTACTCGACGTTGCGGCCCCCGTCGAACACCTCGGTCTGGAAGCGCGCCGCCGAGCGGGCGATCAGCGCGTGCTCGATGGGGTTGACCAGCGTCGAGCGCTCCACCGCGTCGAGCGCGCGCACGAAGGCGGCCTCGGCGTCGAGGGTGCGCTTTTCCATCACCGCGTGCTCGGCCCGGGTCACCTCGAGGAGCGCCAGCAGCGTCGGGCGCTGGGCGACGGGCACCTGCTCGAGCTGGCTCTCGACGTTGGCGAGGGTGGCGGTCACCGCGGGCGGCCGGAGGTGCACCAGCTCGCGCGCCTGCTCCACGGTGGCGATGGCGTGCCCGAAGACGTCGCCGGCCTGGTGGGCGGTCTGCTTGGCGCGCTCGAAGTACGAGAGCGCGCCCTTGTGGTTTCCCAGGCCCCGCTCGCATTCCCCGAGGTGGGTGAGGAGCTGTGCGCGCAGCCGCAGCGCGCCC
>JBBRUE010000476.1:0-5933 GCA_038248085.1 Myxococcales bacterium
AGGAATGCGCCCATGTCGCGGTGCATCCATTCGCGGGCCAGCACCTCTTCACCGGCGAGCGTCAACACAAGGCTCGCGTGAGGACAGGCGCCGCAGACCTCGAAGATCCGCACGGCCCGGTCGATGCTGATGGCACGCTGCCCGCGCATGACCTTGAGCAAGGTTTCACGATGGATCCCTGCCTCGCTGGCGATCTGATGCTTCGGCTTGCGCTGACCGAGAGCGGCCGCTTCCGCGCGTTCGCGGAGATCGCGGGTCAGCCACGCACGGTGACCGGGAACCTCTGGCTCACCCTCGTCGCGGCGCCCCCGAAGCCGGGCTGTAGCGTCGGCGGCGGGGAACTCCTGTTCCTCGCTGCGCTGGCCCTCCTCCGACGTCGTTCCGCTCTCCCTGCGAACGCGGGGAGAGGGCCAGGGTGAGGGGCCGCACTCCCTGGGCTTCCGACACCCCGCTCAGCGCGCGACCTGGCCCTCGGGCGCATCCCTCACTTCGAAGCGCATCTCGTCGGCGGTCGCGGTGATCTCCGGCGCGTACATCGCCTCGACCCGGGCGGGCAGGGCGGCGAACCGACCCGGCACCTCGGCGCGCAGCTCGTAGCTGAGCTTCGTCACCCCCACCGCGATCTGCGGCAGGAACATCGCGACGCGATCCGTGCGCAGCTCCGCGTGGGCGCAGGCGTAGTTGCACACCGCGGGACCCGACTGCAGCTGCACCGCCTCGAAGCCGGCCGGCTTGAGGTCCTCGACCATCACGAACTCCACCGCCTTGTTCGCGGTGATCTCGACGTCGACCCGCACCCGGACTCCGGACTCGACCGGCATGCCGTACTCCGCCCCGGTGGGCGCGGGGCGATCGGTGCTCGGCTTGCCGAGGATCGTGTACGTGCGCTTCACCTTCACGTCGCCGCCGACGCCCTTGATGAAGTCGTTCATGTTGAACACGTCAGCGATGGCGCCGTAGTAGCCGGTGCCCGCGCCGTCGTGCTTCACGGTGATGGTGTTCTTCCCCGCCTTGAAGGCCGCGTCGCTCAGCAGCACCGGCGCGGTCAGGTCGAGACCCCCCTTGGTGTACGGCACGCGCTTGACCTCCTTGCCGTTGACCATGATCACGAACACGCCCGACTTGTTCGCGGCGTTCTCGCGGCGGGCCAGATCGGCAAGGGCGTACACCGCGAACGCGGTGTCGCGGGTGTTCCGCCAGCGCCCGCCGTTGCGACGGAGCACGAGGAAGTCGGTCAGCGGCCCGATCAGCGGCGACTTGAGGTCGTGCCGCACGTAGGCCATCAGGGTGAAGGCGGTGGCCTCGATCGCGGCCGAGGTGCTCCACGCGTCGGTCGCGTCACCCACCGCGGCGTCGGGCCTCGACTGCGCGGCCTTCACCACGTCGTCGAGGTTCTCCACCGCGATGCGCGCGCGGGGATCGTTCGCGTACTGCAGCGCCAGGGCGAGCTGGGCCCGGGCCCGCGGGGTGAGCGTGGTGCGGCGCGAGAACACCGTGTCGATCGACGCCTTCGGAGCGCCGCCGGTGCTCGCCAGCGCGTAGACCATGTACGCGTGCGTCTCGGGCGAGTTGAGCCCCTCGCCGAGGTGGTTCTTCAAGAACTCCCGGCCGCGGGCGATCACCTCGGCGCGCACGTCGAGCCCCGCCGACTTCGCCAGCGACAGCGACGACACCACGTACGACGTCATCCACAGGTTGGTGCTGTCGGTCTGCCACCAGCCCCAGCCGCCGTCGCCGTGCTGGAAGCTGTAGAGCCGCTCGAGGCCCTTCTGGGTCATGTCGTCGAGATCGGCCGGCACGCGCGCCGCCGGGAGCCCGAGATCCTTCACCGCGCGCCGGGCGATGGCTGCGGGCACGAAGCGCGAGAGGGTCTGCTCCACGCAGCCATAGGGGTACTGCGCGAGGTAGGGCAGGGCGTCGAACATCACCGCCAACAGCGTGGGGGAGAGGCTCACTTCGATCTTCGTCAGCCCGGCCTTCCGCTTCTCCGGCAGCTCGAACTCGAAGCTCTGGGTGTCCTTCACCCGGCCGGCGAAGAACTGCCGCTGGGCCGAGCCGTGCACCAGGGCCGGCAGCTTCCACTCCATTCCGTCCGAGGTGCCGCCGCCCTTCACCGTCGCGCGCAACACGCGCTCGCCGAGATCGACCACCTTGAACTTCGCGTCGAAGCGCAGCACCTGCTCGGGCTCGAGGCGCACCGTCTTCTTCCCCGGCGTCAGCTCCTTGAACCCCGGCGCCGAGATGGTGACGTCGATGTCGGTCGCCTTCGCGAGGTGGCTCTCGATCACCGCCGAGAGGACGACCTCGTCACCCTCGATGAAGAAGCGCGGGGCCTGCAGTCGCACCATGAGCGGCTTGGCCGTGCGGATCTGCGTGCTGCCCTGGCCGAGGTTCGGCCCCTCGGAGACCACCGTGGCCACCGCCTTCCACGAGGTCAACGAGTCCTTCAGCTTGAGTCCCTGGCTCAGCGGCGTACCCGCCTTCGAGGTGAGCGCGGCGTACCAGCCGGCCGAGGTGCTGAAGTCGGTGCGCACCTTGATCGGCTCGTCGGCTGAACCTCCCTGCGGGGCCTGCTCCTCCTTGTCGCTGGCCGAGTCCTTCTTCGACTTCTGGGCCATGGCGCGCCCGGGGCCGGCACCTGCCTTCGAGTCGTCCGCCAGGCTCTCGGCCGAGGCCAGGCCCGCCGAGGGGGCGGCACTCGGAGCAGGGGAGGGCGACTTGCGCTCCTCGTCGCGGTCGAGCGAATTCGAAGTCTTTGCCGGCTCCTCGCTCGGCTTCTTCTGCGCCACGACCACCACCGGGCGGGCGCGGGTGTACCGCTGGTTGTACGAGCTCTGCGTCGTCACCCGCTGCTGCCGGTTGGTGCGCCCGAAGAACGAGAGGAAGTCCTTCTTCTCGGGGGCGATGGCGAAGAGCGACTCGTCGACCACGGTGAGCGCCGTCTCGAGCGCGAGCCCCGCGGCAGCCCCGCTGGTCTTCACCACCGCCGTCACCGCGCTGCCCGGTTCGGCCGAGGCGCGGCCGAAGTCGACACCGACGCCGATCTCCACCTCGCTCCCGCGCACCCGGAAGGGGAGTTCCCTCATCTGCAGGTTCACGTCTTCGTAACGCGCGGCGTGGAGCCAGCCGTTGGGCGCCACGTCAGCGGGGAGCTTGAACTCCACGAAGCGCGCGCGGCCCTTGAGTTCCACCATCTGCACCGCCGCCATCACGTCGCTCTCGAGGGTCAGCAGCACGTGGCCGCCGGGCCGGTTGCCCGCGACGAGCACGCGCAGGCCGTCACCCACCTTGAGCGGGGCGCGGTCGACGAACAGCTGGAAGCCGGGCCCGGGGACGATCGGCTTGGAGTCGCTGGTCAGCCACAGGTCGGTCGTGGCGATCACCGTGTCGCCGGGCTTCGTGCCGTCGAGCACCTCCACGCGCACCTGGCCCACGGCGTCGGCGTCGAGCACCGCGCGACCGAAGCCCTTGCTCAGCCGCGTGCGGGTCTCGGTGATGCGGCTGGTCTGCCCGTTCTCGCCCAGGCGCATCAAGCGCAACACCACGTCGGGATCCGCCGGCCGGCCGTTCGCGTCTTCGGCACGGAGCTTCACCACCACGCGCTCGCCGGGCCGGTAGAGGAAGTGATCGGTCTTCAGGTCGACGAAGAAGTCGGGCTGCGCCAGCTTGATCGACCCCGTGCCCTGGATCTCCCGGCGCGAGCTGTCGGTGACGAAGACCTGCACCGCGTACTGCAGCGCGGCGTAGCCCCCTTCCTGCGCGGGAGCCTCCAGCTCGGCGGTGCCGTCGGCGCCCGTCTTGAACTGCAGCGTGTGTTGCGCGAGCACGCCGTAGTACCCGCCGTAGCCGCCGCCGCGTCGATACGGCCGTTCGTCGTCGTAGTCACGGCCGGTGCCGCTGCCCTGGTCCTGCTCCTGCGCGGGATCGTCGGGCCACTGGCCGAACTGGTGCGCCCACGGCTGCACCGACACCAGCGCGCGCCCGACCGCGTTCGCCACCGCGCCCCCCGAGTAATAGGAGGCCTTCACCTTGAACTTCACCTTGTCGCCGGGCTTCGGGCTGCCGATCGCCTCGACCGACACGAGGTACTCCGGCGGCTTGTATTCTTCGACGCGGAACTCCATCGGGGCCTGGGTGAAGTACTGCCCGTCGGTCTGCACGCTGATGCGGAACGAGCCGAGCGTGACGTTCTTCGCCATGGCCAGGGTGAAGCTCGCGGTGCCGAAGGCGTTGGTGGTGACCTCCTGGCGCACGAGCTGCTTGCCGGTCGGGTCATTCACCGTGACGTACGCCTTCTGCCCGGACATCGGCGTCGACGGCCCGCCTTCGCGGCTGCGGAGGAAGAGCTTGAGGCCCACCGTCTCGCCCGGCTTGTAGAGCGGGCGATCGGTCATCACGTACGCGAGGTGCTCGCGGTTGTAGTTGTTCCAGTACGCGCTCCCCGCGCTCGACCAGGCGAGGTGCGGGCCCTTCTTCGTCCACACCAACATCGAGTCGTTGGTGTTCTCGGTCTTGAAGGTCGCCAGGCCCACCGCGTTGGTCTTGCCAGTGAGCTTCTGGTGCCCGCCGCTGCGGTAGATGAAGAGCGCGACGTCGGCGTCGGCCTGCGCCTGGCCGGTCTCGACGTCGAACAGCGCCACCACCACCTGCGTGCGATCGGTCTTGGCGACGATGGCGTGCTGGCTGATGAGGGCCCACGCGCGCGTGCTCTCGGAGTCGGCGGTGAGCTCGATCACGTAGAGGCCGGGCTCGGTCGCGTCGAGATCGAAGTGGGTGTTGCCGGGGGCGTAGCGGGGCGCCTCGAGGGTCGAGGTCCAGCTCTTCACCACCGTGCCGCCGAACGAGGCGGGGTCCGTGGGCCAGGCGCCGGCGCCGATCGACATCGGGTCGGCGCGCTTGAGCGTCCACTTCGCGTTCTTCACGTTGCGGAAGCTCACGTTGATCTGTGGCTTCACCCCGGGGAGCTCGTTGTTCGGCACGCTCACCGAGAGCGACGGCCGGCGGATGTTGGCGGCCCGGCTCTCGGCGCTGCTGCGCATGTTGCTCGTCTGGGGGCTGAAGCGCTTGACGATGGAGTCGAAGATCTCGAGGGCCTCCACGTACTTCGCCTCGTTCTCCCGACGCTCGGCGAGTGCGTAGAGCGCGTCGTCGGCCACGTCGGTCTTGCCGTCACCCACGTCGCGGAGCTCGGCCTCGGCTTCCTTGATCTTCCCTCCGTTGCTCAGCCGCGCGCGCGCCCGGCGGAACCGATACATCGCGTTCAACTCGGCGCTCGACTCGAGCGAGAGCCCCAGCTCGGTGAGCTTCTCGACGCGCGCGACGTTCCACGCGTTGTTGTCCATCTCGCGGATGAGCGCGCTCTCGAGCAGCCCGCGCGCCTCGGTGCCGCGGCGGCCGGTGTCGCCCATCGCCTGCTTCAGCAGCGGGGCCATGACGTCGAACTGTCGCTCGCCCCGCTCCCACAGCGTGTGGAGCGCGATCGCCCGCGCGAAGTCTTTCTCCCCCTGGTCGGCCAGCTTGCGGAGCTCCTCGTAGGAGGTCCCGCCCTTGTTGGCCTTGACGCACGCCGCGGCCTTCTTCGCGGTGGCTTCGCGGGCGAGCGGCGCCTCCGGGTTGGCCTTGAGGAACGCCGTGAAGCCGTCGCAGGCGCGCGAATACGAGCGCTCCTGGAGGTACTTGTTGGCCGCGTCGAAGTCCTGCGCGAAGGCCGGCAGAGCGGCGGCGATGGCCGCGAGCACGAAGAGACGACGCATGGGGATCCCCCTGGGGTGAAGTGCGCGCATGACAGCACGGAAACGCGCGAAGGCACCGGGGGATCTACGGCGGCGGCACGAAGCGCCAGAGATCGTTCAGCGCGCCAGAAGCACCGCTCCCGCCCACCACCAACGCGCTGCCGTCTTCGAGGGCGACGCACGCGTGGTCGACGCGGCCCC